>JALWNR010000321.1 GCA_027083715.1 Bacteroidales bacterium | reverse complement strand
ACTATGGATTGGTACACTTACTAAGGGTTTACATCTTTTTAATTTCAAAACCAATAAACTTACCAAAGAAATAAAATACTCCGAAAAAAATAGTTTAAATAGTATTGAAGCTGTTTTTGATTTAAAAAAAGATAAAGATGGTAATTTATGGATTGCCAGTTGGATAGACGGATTATTTAAATTGGAAAATAGTACAGGTAAGCTAATTCATTATACAAAAGAAAATCAAAATTGGATTAAAAACAATAATATCACCTCTATTTACATGGCTGATAATGATGAAATTTGGTTAACAACTTGGGGGGGAGGTATCAATATAATTAATCCGAAAACCGGTGAATTTAGAGATTATACGGACAGTGATAATAGCCAGATAAAAATACCTTCAAATTATTGTACCATTATTCATCGTGATAAGTTTGGTGTTTACTGGATTGGTTCCACAGAAGGACTTTTTAAATTAGACGAAGCTCATTATAAAACTCAACATTTTAAATCAAGAAGTGTTATTGACAATGAACTTATCTTTTCAATAGAAGAAGACAATAATGCTAATTTATGGATTGGTACCAATTATGGTCTAAACCGGTTTTCGATAACAAATTTTTCAGTTTTAAACTATAAAGAAACAGAAGGACTACCATCAAACGAATACTTCATTGCATCAAGCTGTAAACTACCTGATAATAGATTGGTTTTTGGTAGCAAAAACGGAGTAGTGGTATTTCATCCCGACAGTATATTAATATCAGACTCGAATGTAAAAGTGAATATTACTAATTTTCAAATTTCATATAAAAACATTGATGCTCATACTATTTATAATGGAGAGCAAATTTTAAACAAATCTATTCTCAGTACCGATACACTTGAATTATCTTATAAAAACAACATCTTGAGTTTTGAATTTTCGGCTTGTAATTTTACAAAACCCCAAAATATTCAATATGCCTTTATTCTTGAAGGCTTTAATGATGAGTGGACTTATGTTAATGCAGATAAACGATTTGCTGTTTACACAAACCTTGAACCCGGAAAATATACACTTAAAATTAAAGCAACAAATATTGATGGAAAATGGAGCCCTAATATTAGGAAACTGGTAATTATTATAAATGCACCATTTTGGAAAACAAAAGTTTTTATTTTTTCAGTTTTTATTTCAATTATTTTAATAATTATATTGTTTTTCAGAGTAAGACATCAATATGTTTTAAAGCAAAAAAAGCAACTTGAAATACTTGTTCAAAGGCGTACTTTAGAACTTGAGAAAAAAAATATTGAGCTTATTGGACAAAAGGAAGAAATCGCCTTACAGAAAGAAGAGCTGTTTACATTAACTGAACAATTGCAGGATTTAAATAAAGATTTGGAAAATAAAATTAAACAGCGTACTCAAAGGCTTAATGAAGCTTTGGTTAAAGCAGAAAGCTCAGAAAAATTAATCTCTTCTTTTTTAGCTAATTTTTCGCATGAAATACGTACTCCGATGAATGCAATAGCCGGTTTTACTCAATTACTTTCATCGGGTAATATAACAGAGGAAAGAAAACAAAAATACGCAGATATTATTAATGCTAATATTGATACTTTATTGCATTTAATTGAAAATGTTATGGAGGTGGCAAAACTTCATTCAGGTCAGTATAAATTTAATAAAGACTTTTTTAGTTTATCTTCTGTTTGTTCATCTGTGTATCAAGAATTAAAACCTATGTTTCATAAGGAAAGTGTTAAAGTTATTCTTGAAACCGACTCTATAAAACAAATGAAATTATATTCAGATATCCGGGCTTTCAGACACATTATTTATAATTTACTTGAAAATGCTATGAAATATACTGAAAAAGGTAGTGTTAAAGTAAAGTGTTCTAGTGATGTTTTTATCGAAGAAAATAAAAATGCAACGTTTTGCCCTACTGACAGTAATGCTTCCGGCTTTTTAAGTATCTCCGTTTCGGATACCGGAATAGGTATTAAAGCTGAAAATCGAAAGCGTATTTTTGATATTTTTCAAAAAACCGAAGAAAGTAAAAATAAAGTTTTCAGAGGAACCGGTTTAGGTTTGGCTTTGGTTAAAGAATTGACTGAAAAACTTAACGGAAAAATTGATTTACAGAGTGAAGTAAATAAAGGAACTACCTTTACTATAAGCATTCCTTTGGCTATAATTAGAAATAAGCGATAAGCCTGTATTTGCAAAATTGATTTAAGGGAAGGACATTCCTACTCCAGTTTATCGCCTTTTGAATTAATAGTGTAAGAAGTTTTATAAATTTTAACTTCTGCTATACCGTTTTTAAAGGCAGATATATAGGTGAATTTTGGTTTAAGTATTTCTGTTCCTGTATAATCTATTAACCCGTATTTACCGTATTGTTTATAGATTAAAACTTTGTCTTTTGCCCAGCCGGGTTTGATTTCGTCATATTTGTAGCTTGTAAGTGCTTTCCCCGATGCATTAAGTAATGCATATTTGTTATTTTTTTTTGCAAAAACCATGTTATCAAATACCTGAATATCTTGATATAAAAAATCTAATAATAATCTGGATTTATTATTTATTAATCCGTATTTACCGGCTTTAACAAATGCTTTTACCCTATAATCCTCAGGTCTTTTCATTTTTATTTCTAAAAATTTTTCACCACGAGTAGTGTAAAAAAGAACTTTTTCATTTTTTATAATTACAGCATAATTATACCAAAATCCTAAAAAATCGTCAACAGGAAATGCTTTCATTTTTCCTGATTTGTATATATACCAATTGTTTTGATAGCGCAATGCTGTAAATGCTTTGCTTCTATCGGCTAATTGGCTCATCCGCAAATCGCTGTATTTTGGACTCAGTTTAAATTTACCCAATATATTCATTAATCCCCATTTATCTGAAACTTTTACCGGAAAGTAATCGCTGCCGTTTAGCATGCAAGTATTATTTTTTATTAAATAATGCTCATCGCCGGTCTGTAATTCAAATTCAGGACTTATAAATCGTTTTTCAATAACATTATATATTTTGAATTTATTTGATTTTTTTAGTAATGCTTGTCCCGGTTTAAAAATGCAAGGAACAATTTTATCGTACTCAACAGGAACTAAATATTTAAGGGGTAGTTCAAGTAATGCTTTTTTTCCTTTTTTATTGATAATCACAACTGTTTTAGTGATATTTCCGGTGAGTTCATCGTAAGGTCCGTAAACAGGATTGTACAAATCGGCAACAAAGCCGCTTAATACAATTTTTCGTTCTTTTATGCTGTAAACTGCCTGATTTCCTTGACTATTTTCAGTAATCACATAATTGGAATTTCCTAAAATTTGAAAAATATCTTCATAAATGCAATTTAGAACTTTTTTACCGTTTTTGTCCAACAAACCCATTTTGTCATTTTGCATTACTAAATATCCAAGTCCTTGCAAAATTTCTACATCTTCGTATATATAATCAGCAATAAGTTTTTTACTGCGGATATCTACAATTCCATATTTATCGTTTTTTATTTCTATACGGCCGGTTTGTGCATAGCTAAAATACGAAAAAAAAAGGATGAACAAACTTATTGAAACTTTCATGACGGTTGTTTTCAGATTTAGGTATAGTAAATATAATAATTTTTTATAAATATTTGTATCTTTATGCTTTGAAATTTACTAACTTACCAGCAGTATGAGATATAGCATTGTGTTTATTAGCTTATTATTTTCATTTTTTAACCTATTGGCACAAGACGATTGGGAATTTAGTACTTCAACTCCTTATAAGACGGTTAAATCACATTTTTATTTTTTAGAAAAAGGTACACACTACCATCCGGAAATTGCCATTTATACATTGGCAGACACTAGTCTTTCGCGAAATAAAAAAGTGGCACTGATAATAAAATTAAAAGAAATACTTATTGCATTACATCTTGATATTGATCGGGTTTTGAACCGTCGCCGTGGAATTATCAATAGAAATACATATATTTTAATTGATAATGAACCGGATATTTATCTCAAACTTGAAAATAATAAATGGACTTACTCAAAAGAAACCATCAAATCGATACCCGAATTATATAATAAATATGTATTAAAAATTACGGGAAATAAAATTCCCAATAAAAGTGTTGAAGAAAAAATAATAAAAGAAAGATTTTTGGCAGACAGTGGTAAAGTAAAACTGAATTTATCAAATCCGTTTAGTACGATTTCTAGTCATTTAATATTTTTAAGCGATAGTTTGTATGATCCTAAAACGGCTGCAAAAACTATTAACTTTGCGCCTGAAGATACTGCTGAAGCACCTGAGCTTGCCTTAAAATTAAAACAAATATTTTTAGGTTCCAGAATACAACTATTTAATTTTGACAGTATTCCGCGTAATGCTAATTATATTGATACAGTGTCTGGAAAAGCTATTTACTATCCCAACCCGAAACTTCCAAGATTATATCTTGAAAAAGTGGGTAATAAATGGATGTATTCACGAGTAAGCTCCAAACTTATTGCAAGTGTACATGAAGAAATGTATG
>JALWNR010000320.1 GCA_027083715.1 Bacteroidales bacterium | reverse complement strand
GGAGCTCCTACCGGACGAATCATAAATTCCTGAAAAGCAATAGGAGCATCAGAGTGTGCACCACCATTGATGATGTTCATCATCGGAACCGGCAATGTATTTGCATTTGTTCCGCCAATATATCTGTATAATGGAAGCTCTACATACTCAGCAGCAGCTTTTGCCGTAGCCAAAGAAACACCCAAAATGGCATTTGCCCCTAAATTTTTCTTTGTTTTCGTACCATCAAGTTCAAGCATTTTATTATCAATAGCCACTTGATTGGTCGCATCCATACCGATTAATGCAGGAGCTATTTTATCGTTCACATTTGCAACGGCTTTTAAAACACCTTTTCCCATATAACGGGACTTATCACCATCTCTTAATTCAACAGCTTCATTTTCACCGGTGGATGCACCTGATGGAACTGCTGCACGACCCACAATTCCAGATTCTAATTCTACTTCTACTTCAATAGTTGGATTACCTCTTGAATCCAAAATTTCTAATGCACTAATTGCTTTGATTTTCATTTTAAATTGCGTTAAATTAATATTATATTATATTTATTTCTTATTTTAATAATCTGGGTTTAGGGTAGTTGAATAAATCTAAAAATCTATTTTTTACTCGACTGATACATAATCACTTCTATATCTTTTAAAGTAATCAGACCTGCCGATGTCGATTTTTCAAACATTTTTTTAACCACTTCAATAAATTTTTTTAATTTTTCCTCTGTATCAATAATCTCTATTTTTATGGGTAAATCATTTGATAATGCAAATATTTTTGCAGTATGAACTTTGCTATTAGCTCCGTACGACATAATTCCGCGAATAACCGTAACACCTGCTAAACCGGATTTTTTAGCTGCATATACAATAGCCTCATACAAAGGACGAAAATTATATTTTTCTGTTTCTCCTGTATAAATTGCCAATAACTTTGTTTTTTCGTTTTCGTCCATTTTTATTATAATAATTTGATTGACAAGATACCCAAATAAGTAGCCATTAAACCACCAATTAAGCTAAATGACATGTATAAAGATAAATACAGGAACTGCTCCAAACGCAGCATTTGAATGCTTTCAAAGGCAAATGACGAAAAAGTGGTAAACCCGCCACAAAATCCGACCGCCAAAAAAAACCGCCACTCAGGACTTAAAACACTTCCACGCTCAAAAAGTGCATAAACAATTCCTATTATAAAACTTCCAAGTATATTCACTGCTAAAGTGCCATAAGGGAAACTTGCTCCAAACTTGTCAGCCAACATTTGTTGAACCATGTAGCGTGATGTACTTCCCAAAAATCCACCTGTTCCAATAATAAGTAAAACTTTCATTATTCTCTTTCTAAATGCCCAAACTCCCCCTAATTTAAAAGACAAACAAAAGTAGCTAAATCTGTTTAAACTATACATGATTTTTAACATGCTTTTGTGTTAAAATATGTTAAATCACTTATTGGATTATTAATATGACTTACAATAAGCATCTAATTATTAAGGATTATACCTTAAATTTCTTTTGTGTTTCAGACATATATTAAGTTTTTGTTAAGAATGATATTTGTTTTTTTAATAAAGATGAAAAGCGTAATTTTGCTGCAAATATTTTATTTATAACATTAATTTATTGCAATGACTAAATCGGTAATTGAAACAAATTTCAACTTTCCAAAACAAAAAAGATTTTACAAAGGTAAAGTGCGCGATGTTTATAACATTAATGACCAGTATTTAATTATGGTTGTTACTGATCGTATATCAGCTTACGACCATGTATTACCTACTGGTATTCCTTACAAAGGACAAGTATTAAATCAAATTGCCGCTAAATTTTTAGATGCAACTGCCGATATTGTGCCTAACTGGAAAATTGACACGCCTGACCCTATGGTTACTATTGGGCACGTTTGTGAGCCTTACCCCGTAGAAATGATTGTACGCGGATACCTGACAGGAAGTTCCTGGCGCTCGTACAAAGCAGGGGCGCGTTCGATATGCGGAGTTGCTATTCCGGAGGGAATGAAAGAACACCAAAAATTTCCGGAACCGATATTAACACCCACAACCAAAGCAGAGCAAGGAGCACATGATGAAGATATTTCACGCGAAGAAATTATAGCACAAGGCTTAGTGTCCGAAGAAGAATACAAAGAACTGGAACGCATTTCTTTGGAGCTATTTAAACGCGGAACGGAAATAGCTGCCGAAAAAGGTTTAATTTTGGTAGATACAAAGTATGAGTTCGGGAAAAAAGACGGTAAAATTTATCTGATTGATGAAATTCACACGCCGGATTCATCGCGCTATTTTTATGCCGATGGTTATGAGGAGCGCTTTGTAAAAGGCGAAAATCAAAAGCAATTATCCAAAGAATTTGTACGTGAGTGGCTTGCTGAAAAAGGATTTCAAGGAAAAGACGGACAAACATTACCGGAAATACCGGAAGAGTTTGTAGAGCAAGTTTCGCAAAGGTATATTGAACTATATGAAAGCATTATCGGTGAAAAATTTATTAAAGCAGATGCTGATGATACAAATAAACGTATAGAGAAAAATATTCGTGAATTTTTAGAAAAATAGTTGATGACTGGTGGCTGGTTACCAGTAACCGGAAAACCAGTGTCAAGTCAAGCATGCTTTTCCCATACCAAGCCTTGAAAATTTTGCCTTGCTCTCAACAAAATTTTTCTTCGACTTATACGAAACAGCACACTTGACTTGACACTAGCCATCAGAAACAAGTAAACAGTACTAATTAACAAAAAAAAGTAAATTAATCCCAATCCTATGCTACTCAAACAAACAAAAATTGTTGCCACCATTTCTGACAAAAAATGTGATGTCCCGTTTTTAAAAGAACTTTTTGAAGCCGGAATGAATGTGGTTCGATTAAATACAGCTCACCAGACACTTTCCGATGCAAAAAAAGTAATTGACAATGTTCGTTTAGTTTCGGATAGAATACCCATACTAATTGACACCAAAGGACCTGAAATCAGAATTACGGAAACAACAGAAAAAATTGAATTAAAAGCGGGCGAACAAATCAGTTTTAAAGATAATCCTAATGATAAGACTACCGCTCAGTGCATTAATGCAAATTTTTCAGGTTTTGTAGAAGAAATCCCGGTAGGCAGCCAAATTTTAATTGATGATGGAGAACTTTGTTTTACCGTTTTAGAAAAAAAAGATGATGAATTGATATGTCGAATTGAAAACGATGGTGTATTAGGTAGTCGTAAAAGCATTAATGTTCCGGGTGTTTCATTCTCTTTGCCATCCTTGAGTAAAAAAGATATTGACTTCATTCATTTTGCCATAGAGCAAGATGTGGATTTTATTGCTCATTCATTTGTCCGTTCAAAAAAAGATTTGGCAGCTGTACAAAAGCTTTTAAATGAAAAAAAGAGCAAAATAAAAATCATTGCAAAAATTGAAAACCGGGAAGGTGTTGATAATATTGATGAGATTTTAGACCATTGTTACGGTATTATGGTAGCACGTGGTGACTTGGGTATTGAAATTCCTGCTGAGGAAATTCCGATTATCCAGAAAATGCTGGAACAAAAGTGCATGAACAAACGTAAGCCGGTAATTGTTGCCACACAAATGTTACACAGTATGATTGAAAATCCGCGTCCTACACGTGCCGAAGTAAGCGATGTGGCAAATGCTATTTTTGACGGAACAGATGCCATTATGCTTAGCGGTGAAACAGCTTACGGACAATATCCGGTAGAGGCAGTAAAAACCATGACCCGGATTGCGCAAAAAGTTGAAGCCCATAAGGCAAATTACAAAAACCCTTCGGATGAAGCTTTGCACAATAAGGTCTCCGGGTTTTTAGCAAAATCAGCGGTATATGCATCTACCCAATTGTCTGTTTCCGCTCTGGTAGCCGACAGTATGTCCGGACGTACTATACGTAACCTTGCTGCATTCCGGGGCAAACACCCGATTCTGGCATTCTGCTATAATAAAAGGCTGATGCGCGAACTGGCACTATCTTATGGAGTAAAAACCTATTACATTAGTCAGCGTAGCTCTACAGATGAGTTTTACCACATACTTTCCAGTATTTTATTAAACGAAGGCAAAGTAAAGCCGGATGATTTGCTGGTAGTGGTGGCAGGAAACTTTGGTCCGGGAAAAGGAGCATCTTTTATGGAGATTTCCACTACTGAAAACTTATCGAAAAGATTATCACGGGATACACCATAATAAAATGAGTGAAACACAGGCTTATTGTGGATATATATAAATTATCACCAATTATAAGATAATTATTAAAACAATACTTCGTTAAAAAATGAAGGGTGAAGAGTGAATTAGCCGCAATAATTACCTTCGGTAAAGTGCTTCGCAGTTCATAAAATTCTCTTTTCCGAAATGAGTTCGGAAAAGCCTGTTCCGATTCATCGGAATGCGTGAAGAGAATTTCAAGCGACACCCAACCTTTAGCCTCATGAGCCAAAGGCAAATAAATTTTGTTGAAATATTTATATAAAACGCTATTAATTAATTGAAT
>JALWNR010000319.1 GCA_027083715.1 Bacteroidales bacterium | reverse complement strand
AAAATGGATTGGGAATGCCTTATGATTTTTGCTACGATGCAATAAACAATGTTCGTTTATGTACTTATGGTGATAATCTAAACTTTTTTGGCTTAAATAGTAAATTTACAGGTGTAACCGGTGAAGATATTTATAATAAAATGGAAACCAAATACCGTAAATATGGGTACATTAATGAAAAAATACCTAATTGGCGCTTAGTTGCCAATCCAAGTTTAATTTTAGCTCTTGAGCAAAAATTAAAAAATATGGAGGGACAAGAAGCCGAAGGTGCAGCTAAATTTTCAGAAATTACAGAAGATGTAAAAACAGCCGAAGCAATTTCAACAAAATCAGTAAGTATTACCTTTGCAACAGGTTCTTATACTTTAGACGATAACATGAAATACATTATTGACAATGAATTTTTAGATATTGCAAAATCATTTGCAAATGCTCGTATTCGTATAGAAGGAAATACAGATAATACAGGAAGTGCTGCTGCAAATAGAGCTTTATCATATAAAAGAGCAAAAGCAGTTGCTGATTATTTGATTAATGAACATGGATTTGATAAAAACCGATTTATTATTATTGGAAACGGACCTGATAAACCGGTAGCAAGTAATGCAACACCCGAAGGAAGAGCAAAAAACAGAAGAACTGATTTTGAATTGGTTGCAAAATAATCTACTAACCTATATTGGTAATTGGAAATTTTGATAAATTTATTTTCCAATTACCAATTTACCAATAACTAAGCTCGCAGCTATGAAAAAACTTTTTAAAATTGGTGGCAGTCTGTCTAAAAAAACAAGCCTGATTATTGAAATTTCAGGCTTGGTGTTTTTTATATTATTATGGTGGCTGCTTACTCATCCTTTTAACAACCTTACTATTGAATTCAATGCAGAAAACGGAAACGGCCCCTATAAATTTGAATGGAAAGGACCGGACGGTTTTGAGAAAAGCATTGAAGTAGCTGAAGGAAGATTAAAAGGCATTTCAAAAGGTAACTATACGGTTACTCTTACCGACAAAGGTGGTGAAAAGGTTGAAACATCAATTGATATTAGCAATATCAGTAAAGATACAACAGTAATATTTCCCAAAGCTACGCTTTATTCAACGGAAAATGAAAATAAAACCTTTCCTCTGGGAATACGTATTGATGTTGTTACCAAAAGTTCAATAATAGATAAAGCTATTTTGCCTTCACCCTTGGCTGTTTTATCTTCGTTTAAAGAATTGCATTTTGAAAATTATTTGGTGAAAAATGCCATTTTATCCATTAAACTGAATATTTACGGCTATATTGAAGCAATAGTGCTTTCTCTTATTATTGGCTTTATAATAGGCTTAGTTCCTTTTTTCAGAAGTCTTTGGAGAAGATATATTGATGCGATACGCTTTGTTCCGCTTGCTGCTGTTACCGGATTATTTATTGCATGGTTTGGTATTTATATGGAAATGAAAGTACAGTTTTTGGCTTTTGGTATCTTCGTTTTTTTAGTTCCCGTAGTTGTTCAGCGTATTGATGAAGTTGATAAAGTTTATCTACAAACATCTTATACTCTGGGGGCAACATCATGGCAGACCATAAGGAATGTATATTGGCCCAGTGTTACCTCACGAATAATAGATGATATTCGTGTTTTAACAGCTATATCTTGGACGTATATTATTGTGGCAGAGTTAGTTAATACCGAAGAGGGTGGACTGGGAGCACTTATTTTTAAAGCTCAACGTTCCAGCCGTTTAGACAAGGTTTTCGCTATACTTTTATTGATTATTCTTATTGGTTTTATTCAGGATTTGATTTTTGCATGGCTAGACAAAAAGTTATATGCATTTAAATATCAAACCAAAAATCGTCGTTAAATGGGAGAAATATTTACAAATACCGAACTACCTGATATTCTGGAAGTAAGAAATGCCAGTCAATCGTATGACGGTGGGCAAACATGGATTTTAAAAGATTTTAATTTACTGGTTGAAGACAAGCCTGACCAAGGTCAATTTGTGATTCTTTTAGGACCCTCCGGCTGTGGAAAATCTACAGTTTTACGTTATTTAGCCGGTTTACAAAAACCTACCGAAGGCGAAGTGTTTATAAACGGCAAACTTAGAACAGAAGACGATCGTATAGGAATGGTTTTCCAACAGTATTCCTCATTTCCTTGGATGACTGTTTTGGAAAATGTAGAATTGGGTTTAAAATATAAAGGAGTACCTTCTAAAGAAAGGCGTGAAAAGGCAATGAAAATGCTTCAAATAGTCGGTTTGGAAGGACACGAAAAAAAATATGCGCAATATCCCACATTGTCCGGCGGTCAATTACAGCGCGTTGCCATAGCAAGAAGCTTATTAGTAAATCAATCCATTATTTTAATGGATGAACCCTTTGGAGCATTAGATACCAAAACAAGATTGAAAATGCAGGATTTTTTGATTTCAGTCTGGGAACAAGTGCATCCAACCATTGTATTAGTAACGCATGATATTTCAGAAGCTGTTTATTTAGGCGATGATGTATATATCATGTCAACAGCACCCAGTAAAATCATTGAACATGTAAAAATTGACTTACCTTTTGATAGAGATAAAACCATTAAACGTGATTCACGATTTACCGAATTGGTATTTTATTTGGAAGACCGAATGATGAGTTTAGAGGTGTAGATATTAGCTGAAAAATCTTTTATCGATCAGTTCAATACCTATACCTGGGCTTTTCTCAGGCAATGCTTTACCTTTGATTACTTCGACACCTTTATAAGGATCGTTTGTAATTAATAAATTACCGTCGAGATCAGCAAAATCCACGGCAGGAGCAAGATGTGCAGCTGCAGAAACGGCGCAAGAGGTTTCGGTCATGCAGCCCAGCATTACTTGCATATTTAGTGCTCTTGCAATACTAATCATTTCACGAGCATTGCGCATTCCTCCGCATTTCATTAATTTTATGTTGATTCCATGATAAACATCTTTTGCTTTTACGACATCGGAAATTCCTTGAACACCTTCATCTGCAATTATCGGTAAAGGACTTTTGGATGTAAGCCAAGTCAAATCATTTGTCATTTTTTGGGGCAATGGCTGCTCTACAAAAAGAGTATTTTGCTCTTTAAGCCAATATATCATATCCAAAGCCATATCCCTATTTTTCCAACCTTGGTTAATATCCACTGCAATAGGTTTATCCGTTATGGAACGAATTGTTTCAATAATTGCACGATCATTATCACGCCCAAGCTTAATTTTAAGAATTTTATAAGGTTCGGCTTCTTTTACTTTTTTACGAATAACTTCCTCATTATCAATACCAATTGTATATGTCGTCGGTGGAGTTTTTTCTTTTGAAAGCCCCCATATTTGATACCATGGGCGGTTCATTATTTTACCAATCAAATCGTGCAAAGCTATATCTACCGAAGCTTTTGCTGCGGGATTTCCCGGTGCAATACTATCGACATAATCCAGTATTTTTTCAAGTTGAAAGGGATCCTTAAACTGCTTTAAATTTACTTTCTGTAAAAAATGTGTTACTGTTTCATGAGATTCACCAAGATATGGTGGCATAGATGCTTCACCATATCCGGTATATTTGTCATGTTCAATTTTTGTAAGCACAACAGGTGTTGTGCTTCGCGAGCTTTTTGCAAGTGTAAATTGATGTTTAAGATTTAAAGTATAGGGTTTAAAAGTTAGTTTCATTATAATGTTGATAAAATCCAAATAAAAAAACAAATGTTATTAAAAAAGCACCTCACCGAAGGTAATTTTGCGGGTTAGACAATAGACATGTTATTATTTTTTTTGTAAAAATTAACTGCTTCGCGAACAGATCCGTGAGTTAGTAATAAAGATTTAGCTTCTTTTGATGAAATACCCAGCTCATCTTGTATCATTTTAGTACCACGTTTTACCAGTTTTTTATTGGTTAACTGCATATCTACCATTTTGTTTCCTTTTACATGTCCAAGCTTAATCATTGTAGTGGTAGAAATCATGTTTAACACCATTTTTTGAGCAGTTCCGGCTTTCATACGGGTACTTCCGGTAACAAATTCGGGACCCACAATCGCCTCAATAGCAATATCAGCTTCTTTACTCACCGGAGCATCAGGATTACAAGTAATACAAGCTGTTAAAATTCCATTTATTCTTGCATCGTGCAAACCTCCAATCACATAAGGTGTGGTTCCAGAGGCAGCAATCCCCACCAATGTATCCAATTCATTAATATCAAACTTTTGTAAATCTTTCCATGCTTGCTCATAATCATCTTCTGCAGATTCAATAGCTTTACGAATAGCCTCATCTCCACCGGCTATTAAACCAATTACTTTACCATGAGGCATTCCATAAGTTGGAGGTATTTCTGATGCATCTAAAATACCTAGGCGACCACTGGTTCCTGCTCCAATATAAAATAAGCGTCCTCCCTTTTTCATACGTTTAACCAGTTTTTTTACTAATTTTTCAATCTGTGGAATTGTCTTTTTTACTGCTAAATGTACCGTGCCGTCTTCTTTATTAATATTTT
>JALWNR010000318.1 GCA_027083715.1 Bacteroidales bacterium | reverse complement strand
CCTTTAGCCTCATGAGCCAAAGGCGAATAAATTTGAGTATTATATTTTTTAACCGTAATGCTTGTAATTTTTTGTTAATCATATAAATATGATGAAATCAATAAAAATCGGTGAATAATACGGGTTAAAGCTAATAAATAATAAAGCCACAGATTAAAATATATAACAAATCTGTGGCTACAAAGTTATAATAATTTATACATTAAAGTTCCAATCTACTTTTAAACGGCAAAAAGGTCATAAAATCAGCATGATGAACAATGTATGCTTCGGTACTGCGTTTAACCAAATCACCTTCTTTAGCATGGGCTGCTATGATATGGCAAACTTCTGCCGGAACACCGCATTGCTCTGCCAATGAAACTCCCGAATACGGATGACGTAAATATTTTCCGTAAGCACCCTGAACAGCTTTGCCGTTTTCATCTTTCACATATTCAAGCAATTTACCAACATCTGCCAATATAGCACCTGAAATCAGCACATCCATGTTTACGGGCAAATCGTTGCCGAAAAATTTATTCATCTGTTCGCCGGAATCTTTAGCAATATGCACAACAGACCTTTTATGAGCCATAAAACTAACTTTCAAATTGGGTACTAACAAAGTAAAAGGTATTTTATTTAAATCATCAGCTGTAAGAACACTTTTTTCCAAAGCAAGTTCCCATGTTTTTGCAGTTTTCTCGCGCAAATCATTGTTTTTTATCCAGGCAAGCTCCTCGCCCCATAATTTTTTTACATCTTCTGTCATAATTCAGTTTGGTTTTATATGTTTACAACTCAAAAATAGAAAAATTTAGTTATTTTAACTTAATTTATTTAACTGTAGCATAACTTTATACATATCACATTTGCTCCCAATATCTTTTTTTTCCAATTGTTTAGCATTTTTCATAGCAAAATCCAAACCCTCTTTTAAAAACAAAAACAAATCTTTTTTCGATAAATAGTTTTCAGATTTTTGATAATCATTAATGTATTTTTTCAAAAACTTTGTCAAATGATTGCATGAGGTATATGCTCGCGTTGAATACTCGTAGTGTAATAAAAGCCAAATCTCAAAACAAGGATAATGTTCAATAAAGTATAAATTCCTATTTTTAGCTTTCAGCTCGTTATAAAGCTTTCGCTCTTTAGTATTTGCATAAATCCGATCCAAATCGATGATACAAAATACCTTATCAAAAATCTCATCTAAAGCATTAGCTTTATTGACAATGCTTTGTATATCAGAGTGTTTTGGAATTTCAGGTTTGAACTTAAAAGGTAATTTCCGGTACTTTTTTAATGATTTAAAATACTCACGCTCAGTAATTCCTTCGCCCAAAACTGCAATTGCCGGACGGCTTTTTATGTGACGCTTTTTTCTTGCCATAAAACTCTGTTACAAAATACCGATATTAGGAACAGCCCCAAATTTACCGGCTTTATAAGCATTCAAAAATGATAAATTTTTACGAATATTAAAATCGTCAAGAGAAAAAAGTTTAGTACTACCTTGTTCATCTTTTTCGGTAAACCAAACAATATCTTTACGTATAAAATCTTCGGCAAGTAAATTAATATTGTGCGTAGTAAAAATAAATTGCGATTGGCTGTTTTCTTTTTTCGAATAAAACAAAAAACTATTAATAAAATGATTTACCAAATCAGGATGTAATGAATCTTCCAACTCGTCAATATTTAAAATTTTCGATTGAACAATCGCCTCTTTTAATCTTCCAAGCAAACCCATATAACGCAGAGTTCCTGATGATTGCAAATCAATAGAAAGCTGACTTTCTTGTCCGTTTATTTCATGTGTAAAATACACTTTGGTTCTGTAATATCTTGCATGATTTTCAGCAAGCATATTACTACTGCCATAATCATCAACATATTCTGAGGGATCTTCATAAACAACATCAATATTTTTTATGTTAAAATCAGCAATTTCAAGATTTTCCAAAATGAATTGTTTGTAATCCTCTTCGCCATTTGATATATTGTGAACTGTTTCGCGATATAAGTCATTCCAAGGACGAATAATCCTGTCAAACTGATTATAAAACCAATCAAACACAGTATTAAGTTCTTGAAAATTAATATTTGTTTTTCGCATACCCGAAATAATGGTCATATTATTTAAGGTATTTGATTTTAAAACAGACAGCTCTACTGTATCTACATCAACCCGACTACCTGTTTTCAGGATAAAATCATCATTGTCGGTATTGTACTTTCTCTCAAATACTAAAGCAGGTTGAGTTCCGGGATAAAAAACCAATTTTTCTTCATATATAATTTGACTGTCCAAACTGACAGAATAAATGTATTTAATATTGTTAATAAATAAAGCAATTTCAAAATAGCCCGGTTCATTTTTTGTATTTTCATCAAATTTAAAGGGGATAAATCCGGTTTCCTGTCCACGTTCATTTGAGCGTACACAAATTTGCCGCAAAAAATCCAAAGCTAATAAGATATTGGTTTTTCCTGAAGCATTTGCACCGTATATCATTGCAAAGCGCAATAAGCGTTCACCATCGGGTAAATCAATACAATAATATTCCTGCATGTATTTATCGGATGTGGCTTCAAAACTTAATATCTGCTCATCTTTAAATGAAAGATAATTTTTAACTTTAAATTCAATAATCATTTTTTTTGTTTCTATTTTTACTTTTGGTAAATTTATTACAAATATACAAAATATATTTTGGTTTTAGAAACTTTTATTCAAAAAAAAACAGTATCAGGACTTGATACTGTTTTTGAAATAGTAATACTTTGTTTAGGTTTATAATTTTGCAATAATTGCATCTGCCATTTCTTTTGTACTGGCAGCTCCTTGATTTATTACATCAGGTTTTCCGCGCATTTTCAGCATATCGTATGTGCGCACTTTTCCTTCGGCAATTACTTCTGCAACAGCTTTACGTATTTTTTGGGCAATCGTATTTTCTTCAATAAAATCAAGCATCATACATGCTGATTCAATCATTGCAATTGGATTTACGATTGATGTTTCATAATCGGCATATTTAGGAGCGGAGCCATGAGTAGGCTCAAAAACAGCCACACCGCTATCGGGATTCCATTGAGCGCTGCAAGCAAAGCCCAGTCCGCCGATTAATCCGGCAAAACCGTCAGATACAATATCACCAAACATATTTCCCGCAACTATTACTCCGTAATCTTCTGGATTTTTAGTTAGCCACATCATTTGTGCATCAATGTTTGTATTCCAAAGTTCAATCTCAGGAAAATCTGTTTTTTGAATTTGCAAAGCCATTTTATACATCATGCCCGATGTTTCTCTTATAACATTAGGCTTTTCGCACAAAGTTACTGATTTATAGCCGTATTTTTTTGCATGATTGAAGGCTGCTCGTAATATACGTTCAGTTGCTTTTTTGGTAAAAATACGGGTTGAAACCGAAATTTCTTCTTTTGGCACATGACCAAAATTTTTCTTAAACTTTGGATGTGTCATTAAGGCATCATAAACTTTGTCCTCAGGGTTTGACCATTCAACTCCACCATACAAACCTTCGGTATTTTGCCGGAAAATTACCACATCCACCTCAGGTTCTTCAATGGTATCGCCCTTACCTCTGCGAATAAAATTCAGCGGGTTACCTTTGTAAGTTTTACAAGGGCGTGCACAGATATCCAAACCAAAACGTTGGCGCAAACCAACAATAGGACTTGAATAAATCAAGTTTTTTTCTTTCAATTCCGGTGCAAGTTCCTCAAAGGCTTCATCTTTGGGTTTTGAAGTAATTGCTCCAAAAAGTCCGATTTTATGCTCTTCCAATAGTTTAACAGTACGTTCAGGCAGTGGGTTTCCTTCTTTTTTCCAGAATTCCCAACCAATATCACCTTCTACGTAATCAGCCTCAAAACCGGCTGCTTCCAAAACGCGGATTGCTTCGTCCAAAACCGCTTTGCCAATACCGTCACCCGGCATGGCAACAATAGTTCTTTTTGCCATATTAATTTAGATTTAGTTCAAATTTTGAACTATCAAAAATAGTATATTTTTAAATCTTAAAATATTTTATATGCATATTTCGGTAAAAAAAAGTATATTATGCAACATCTTATTCCTGAAAGTTTATTTTATTTGCTATCCAACAGATTTGACCTCTTTAAGTACAAGATATAAAAAGTACAACCAAGCCAGCATCAGAACAGAACCACCTATCGGATTTAAAAAACCAAGTTTACTTTCAGGGAAAAAACTTTTCCAATACAATATTCCCTGAAACATAATGCTTCCTGCAACAAAAGCGTAAGCCACATAATGAAAATTTATTGAAGGAAACAGATGATATAAAATTGCAATAAGTATCAAAGCTAAAGCATGATACATCATAAATTGATTTGCTAAAGCAAAATTTTCGCTTGCACCGTTTTCTGATAAGGCACTCCTTAAAGCATGACTTCCTAAGGCGCTCATTATTATTGATATAAAGGCAAACACGATTCCTGTTGCAAGAATTGTTTTCATAAATTATTATTTTAATGGTTTATAGTGTACAAA
>JALWNR010000317.1 GCA_027083715.1 Bacteroidales bacterium | reverse complement strand
ACACAAAGCGTAAATATCAATTGATGATTTGTCAAATGCCATATAATTAGCCGAAAACGAAATTAAAGAGAATAAAAAAATTTTAGAAGGTATTGTCAGCTATGGAAATACAGTTGCCAGTGAAATTATGAAACCACGTGTAGATGTGGTAGCTTTTGATATCACCACGCCTTTTGATGTTTTATTGGAAAAAATAAAAGAACATAATTATTCACGAATACCTATTTATACCGAAACTTTTGATAATGTAAAAGGAATATTATACATTAAAGATTTATTGCCGCACTATCATAAAAAGAATTTTCATTGGCAATCTTTATTGCGTCCGCCTTATTTTGTGCCCGAATCAAAAAAAATCAATGATCTATTACAAGATTTTCAGTCAAAGAAAAATCATATGGCAATTGTAATTGATGAATATGGAGGTACTAGTGGAATTGTTACACTGGAAGATATTTTAGAAGAAATTGTTGGTGAAATATCTGATGAATTTGACGAACCTGATTTATTTTACAAAAAAATAGATAATTATAATTATGTTTTTGAAGGAAAAACTTTATTAAATGATTTTTTTAAAATTTTAAAACTTGATGATGATATTTTTGATGAGGTTAAAGGTGATGCCGATACTCTTGCCGGTTTGCTGCTTGAATTAGTGGGAGAAATTCCTCAAGCAGGTGGAACTGTGCAGTATAAAGGTTTCGTTTTTAAAGTTATTTCTTCTGATGTGCGCCGTATAAAACAGATTAAAGTAACCTACCATGAAGAGGTAGATGTGGGGCAAAAAAAATAATGTGCTTTTACTTCAAACTAAGAAATAAAATGAAAAAAAATATATACATATTATTCAGTGCACTAATTATAGGTGTTTTGCTGATGCAATGTTCCGAAAATTACACTCCAAAACCACGCGGATATTTCAGACTTACTTTTCCCGATAAAAAATATCAAAAATTTGAAAGTAATGCACCTTATACCTTTTATATTCCTGTTTATTCAAAAATGGAACCCGATACAAACGATTTAGAAGGAAAATGGTGGTATAATCTGGTTTTTCCTTCGATGAAAGCTACTATTCATATAAGCTATAAAGATATTAGCGGAAATTTAGAAAAATATCTGGAAGATAGTCGGACATTAGTATATAAACACACCATAAAGGCTGATGCAATAAACGAGCAAACGTTTATTAATCCTGATAAAAAAGTGTATGGTATATTATATGAAATTAAGGGGAATGCAGCATCTCCCTATCAATTTTTTGTAACCGATAGTACCAAACATTTTGTTCGCGGAGCACTATATTTTAATGTTTATCCAAATAAAGATTCTTTGGCACCGGCTTTTAAATTTTTAAAACAAGACATTATTCATTTAATGGAAACAGTAGAGTGGAAGTAATATGGCAATATTGTTAAAACAAGGAAAAAATCAATGTTTATTTGCTTTGTGGGTTATTGATGAAACAGAAGAAGAACTTTTCCGCTTTTTTTCATCCGCACCACAAGAAGAAATAGAAGCCCTGAATAGTTTTAAAAATCCGCTTAAACGGATGGAACGGATGGCAAGTCGTTTACTGATTTATGAATTACTAGGCAAAAAGGTAATTATTGGTTATGATAAATATAGTAAACCTTTCATTCAAGGTGATACTCGTTCAATTAGCATATCGCATACAAAAGGAATGGTTGCTGTTCAGATAGGTGGTGGTTCTGTAGGTATTGATATTGAGCATATTTCAGACAGAGTAGCTAAAATTGCACATAAATTTTTAAGTGTTTCTGAGCTCGAAGGTATTGATTTAGATAAGCAAATGTTGCATATGTATGCTTTTTGGTGTGCAAAAGAGACCGTTTATAAAATCTATGGAAAAAAAAGATTGGATTTTAAAAAACACATTCGTATAGAACCTTTTAATATAGAAAAAGAGGGAATTATTAAAGCAAGTTTAAATAAATCCGGAGAACAACACTTTTTGTTGAATTATCTTATTTACGAATTAAACAACAAGGATAAATATATGATTGTTAAATATTGTCAATGAAAGAAAGCATTTATCATAACATAATTAATAAAAATAATAAAAAACTGGCAATACTCATTGACCCTGATAAGGCAGATGAATTTTATATTAATGCATTGCTTCAACTTGCAGATAGAGGACAGATTGATTTTTTTTTCGTAGGAGGAAGTTTAGTTGCTGAAAATCCGGAGAAAATAATTCTAAATTTGAAAAAGCATACAAGGGTTCCTGTTATTTTATTCCCCGGAAGTTTGTTGCAATATACACATAGTGCAGATGCCATTCTACTATTAAGCCTAATATCCGGACGTAATCCCGAACTATTAATTGGCAATCAGGTTGCTGTTGCTCCTTTTCTAAAAAAAAGCAATATGGAGGTTTTATCGACAGGTTATATTTTGATTAATACGGGCAGTATTACTTCGGTTGAGTATATTAGTAATACCGTACCCATTCCTGATAATAAAATAGATATTGTTGTAGCAACCGCAATTGCCGGTGAAATGCTTGGGCTTAAATTAATTTATCTGGAAGCAGGAAGCGGTGCGCAGCGAACTGTTTCTCCCGAGTTAATTCAAAATGTGAAACAGAATATAACTGTTCCTTTAATAGTAGGAGGAGGAATCAAAACAGAACAGCAAATTAAAAATATATGCAATGCTGGGGCGGATATTATTGTTTTAGGTACTGCAATAGAAAAAGATTTAAAACAGTTAATTGATTTTTCTGAAATTATTCATTCTTATCATGAGTAATTACTCTATTTTGTTAATTCTTTATCTTTACCTTTATTATATACCATTAATTCATCGTGATAACGAACTCCAAACTGATCCCAAATAATAAGAAACAATGCCGTAATCATTGGACCTACTAAAAAACCAACAATACCTAACCATACCAAACCACCCATACTGGCTAAAAACATTATTGCAGGATGCATTCCGCTACGATGTCCGTCTAATCGTGGGCGAATAATGTTTTGGTTAATTAAAATAGCTCCCGTACCTACTATTAAAATTATTATTCCCGTTCCGATATTTCCAACTGCTATTTGAATAATTCCCATAGGTACTAATATTGTATTTGCTCCAACCAGCGGAATAATTGATAAAAAAACCATCATAGTGCCCCAAAAAAAAGGAGAAGGGATTCCCAAAAAGGCAAATAAAATACCTCCATAAGTACCTTCAATAATACCTATCATGAATGTATTTACAATTAATGCATCGGTAACATCTTCCATTCTAAAAAATAATTTACGTTCATCATCATCATTAAGAGGAAGCAAATATTGAATTTTTTTTACTAATGATTTTCCGTCTGCAAGTAGATAATACAATAAAAACATGACAATGAAAAAGTGAATAAATAGAACACCAATATTTATGAATGTATTTTGGATTAAGGTAAATATAAAACCGGCGATGGTGGTTGCAAGTTTTTGTGTGCCTTGTGCCACAGCATCCCAATTAACATGTTCCAGTACTCTTTCAAAAGCAGGTATTTCTTTAGCTTTGTTCGGTATTTCTCTGATATAGTTTTGTATTTGAGGCCAGTTTTCGGTAAAAGAAATATAGGTGTTTCCTACCTCTTTTGATACCATAAAACCAACAAAAGTTAGCGGTATAACCATTACAAACAATACTAATAATAGGGTTAGTATTGCCGATTTGTGGGTAAAATCTGCTTTTTCTTTCTCACTTAAATCTTTTTCCGTAATAATTTTATCGGTTTCCGCTTTTGCATTTTGTTTAGTTATAAATTTTTTTTTATACCTTTTTATAAAGAACATCATAGGTTTACGAAAGAGCATTGCTAATACTATAGCCATGAATATATCCAGTATAAACGGTCCGATAACATATAAAAAACCAATTGTTACTGCTATTAATATGATAAAAAAGAAAATTTCTTGTAAATTTAAATTTTTCATAGCTTTAAAATATCTTTGTTAATTGGTAAAAGTTTCGGAAAATTCATTTTTTAAATGCTCCAAAGCAACTTTTAGCGGAGGATCTTCTACATTAAAATACATTTGTAAAACCAATTTACTGTACTCTGTTGCCGGTGTTTTGCTTTCAAACTTATTACCGGCAATATTTAATAATTTAATCATATTTTCTTTTGCCATTTTTATAAGTTCCCAACTTTTTCCACTTATATATACTTGTTGTGAAAGATTATGGTCAAATTCAGATTTGATATTTCTTATAGCTTCATTTTTTATATCACCGGTGGTCATACCGGGAACATATATTCGGGTTAGTAAGTTTTCCGGCGAAATTCTTTCCAACAACAGAACCATCCTTTCATATGCTTGAAGCCTTATAGGAGTTATTAATTTTTGGTTATTTAGCAGCAACTCATGTTTTTGTTGTCGAAGTTCTTTGTCAAAAAATTGGCGAATTAACAAATAGGATGTTGCCAGTACGACAATTGCAGGTATAGTATAATGTAAGGATTCTAAAAATAAATTCATAGTATTAAAATAACTGTTACTTTATGC
>JALWNR010000316.1 GCA_027083715.1 Bacteroidales bacterium | reverse complement strand
CCGTAACAGGAACCATGAATATTCCTTCAATTCCTGATGTAGTTACCAGAATGCGTGTTTCTATGAAGTACAATGCAGCTCAAACAGAATGCGAAGCATTCAGCTATGGTGAAGTTGAAGATTATACTGTAAATATTACAGCAGGAACTGCTGATACACAAGCACCAACTGCTCCAAGTAATTTAACATCAGCAAATGTAACCGAAACAACAGTTGATTTAAGCTGGACTGCTTCTACCGATAATGTTGGTGTTACTGGATATGATGTTTACAAAGATGGTGCTTTATTCACCACTGTTACAAATACTTCGGCAACAGTTACCGGTTTAACGGGAGCAACAGCTTACTCTTTCTATGTTAAAGCAAAAGATGCAGCGGGAAATGTTTCGGCTGCCAGTAATACGGTGAATGTTACTACAGCTACTCCTGCTGACACACAAGCACCAACTGCTCCAAGTAATTTAACATCCTCTAACGTTACTGAAACAACTGTTGATTTAAGCTGGACTGCTTCTACTGACAATGTTGGTGTTACAGGATATGATGTATATAAAGACGGTGCATTGTATAGTACGGTTACAGGAACATCAGCATCTGTTACCGGTTTAATAGCGGCTACTTCATATTCATTTTATGTAAAAGCAAAAGATGCCGCAGGAAATGTTTCAGCTGCCAGTAATACGGTGAATGTAACAACTAATTCAGCTGCCGACACACAAGCTCCAACCGCTCCAAGTAATTTAACATCAGCAAATGTTACTGAAACAACAGTTGATTTAAGCTGGACTGCTTCTACTGATAATGTAGGTGTTACTGGATATGATGTGTATAAAGACGGTGCGTTATATAGCACAGTTACAGGAACAAGTACTGGTGTAACTGGACTTACCGGCTCTACTACTTACTCTTTCTATGTTGTTGCAAAAGATGCAGCAGGCAATGTATCAGCAGCAAGTAATACCGTAAGCGTAACAACACAGGCTCCTGCCGGAAACTGCTTTAAAAGCGATGTTACTTTGAGCTTAACTTTTGATAATTATGCTTCTGAAACAAGCTGGGATTTAAAAAACTCGACAGGAACAGTTGTTGCCTCAGGAAGTGGATATACAGCTAATGGAACAACAATAACTCAGGTATTTACTTTGGTTGATGACAACTATACTTTTACCATTTATGACTCTTATGGTGATGGTATCTGCTGTTCATACGGTAATGGTTCTTATACTCTGACTGATGCAAATAATACCGTGATTGTTACAGGCGGAAGCTTTACTTCATCAGAAGCCACCAATTTCTGTATTTCAGGAAGTGTTACACCTCCACCAGACACCGGAATGCCAACAGGATACTGTGCTTCGAATGGTAATAATTCAAGTTACGAATGGATTGATTTAGTTCAGTTAGGAACAATCAACAATACAAGCGGTAATGATGGAGGGTATAAAGATTATACCAACTTATCAACAACTTTGTCTGCCGGAACTCAATATACGGTATATTTCAGTGCAGGTTTTTCCGGTTCATCATATACTGAATTTTGGCAAGTTTGGATTGACTACAATCGTGATGGAGACTTTGCTGATGCAGGTGAACAAGTAGCAACCGGTTCTTCAAGCAGTAGCGGAACATTATCAGGTACCTTTACAGTTCCTACAACAATTAGCACAGGAACAACAAAAATGCGCGTTACAATGAAGTACAATTCCGCAGCAACATCCTGTGAATCATTTACTTATGGAGAAGTTGAAGATTATGCCGTAAATCTAACAACAGCTGCATTTGCAGGAAATACTTTCAATGGTATTATTAATGCTGATGAGCTTGGTAATGAAGCTCAATCATTTACTATATATCCGGTTCCGGCAAACAAACTTTTAAATATTAAAGTTCCTACCGAAACTGATTTGGGTATTACAATTTATAATGCAATGGGTGCTGTTGTTAAAACAGATATTTTATCGGGTTCAACCCAAATAGATGTTTCTGATTTAGCACCAGGTACTTATACTTTAAAAATTGATGATGGAAACAAACAAACTTTAAGAAAATTCATCAAAAAATAAGCAAAAACTTAACTATTTAAAAAAAGCCTGCTTTATAAGCAGGCTTTTTTTATGCTCATAAACACAAAAGAATTATACCTTTTTACTTAAATTACTTACAAAAAGCATTTTTTGAATAACAAATTTGTAGTACATTGCATTTTTAATGAAGTATAATTTTTTAATATTATTTTTTGATAAATCATTGAAAATAATATGTTTGTATCAAATTAATTAACGTTAAACCAAACCTTTAAAAATGCAAAAAATATTTATTATTGGTGCCGGATTATCCTCATCTACTTTAATCAAGTATTTATTAGACAACTCAGAAGAGCAAGGCTGGAAAGTTACAGTAGGTGATATTTCATTGGAACAAGCCCAAAAGAAAATTAACGGACATCCAAACGGAGAAGCAATAAAATTTGACATTAAGGATGCTGATTTACGCGATAAATTAATCAGCGAAGCTGATATTGTAGTATCCATGCTTCCTGCATCCATGCACTATTCGGTTGCAGAAGCCTGTGTGCGCTTTGGTAAAAATATGGTAACTGCCTCTTATGTAGCAGACGATATTAAAGCACTAGATGAAAAAGCCAAAGAGAATAATGTACTTCTGCTAAATGAAATTGGGGTAGATCCGGGAATTGATCACATGTCTGCCATGCAGGTTATCCACAGAATTAAAAATGCCGGAGGAAAAATTCTTGAATTTGAATCAAATACCGGCGGACTGGTAGCCCCAAAATACGATAATAATCCGTGGAATTATAAATTTACCTGGAATCCGCGAAATGTTATCCTTGCCGGACAAGGTACTCCCTCGCAGTTTCTACACAACGGAAAATACAAATACATTCCGTATCATAAACTTTTTGAACGTACCGAAAGAATCCATGTATTGGATTTAGGCGAATTTGAAGCATATCCAAACCGGGATTCACTTAAATATCAAAAACTTTACGGCTTAGAAAATGTACGCACCATGTTCCGTGGTACCATACGCCGCCCGGGATTCTCACGTGCATGGAATGTCTTTGTACAACTAGGTGCAACCTATGATAATTTTATTTACGAAGATTCGGAAAATCATACTTATAAAGAATTTATAAATAGTTTTACCAAGTTTTGTGTTAAAAAAGACATCGAAACCAAAATTTCGGAATATCTGAAAATCGATCCGGAATCGGCAATTATGTATAAAATACGCTGGACAGATATTTTCAGCGATGAAAAAATCGGACTGAAAAAAGCTACCCCTGCACAAATTCTGCAACAATTGTTAGAGAAAAAATGGAAAATGGATCCCGATGATAAAGACATGATTGTGATGCAACATAAATTTGTTTACGAACTGGGAGGCAAAACCAAACGCCTGTTGGCTTCGATGGTGGTTTATGGTGAAGATCAAACACATACAGCTATGAGTATTACGGTAGGTACACCGGTTGCCATTGCAGTAAAAATGATATTAAACGGAAAAATTACGGCAAAAGGAGTAAAAATACCGATTGAAGCAAATATATATGAGCCTGTTTTAAAAGAGCTGGAAAACTACAAAATCAAGTTTATTGAAGAAGAATTTGATTATGAAGCTCCCGATACGAGTATTTAAGGTATAATAATATTGTATAGAAAAGAGGTGTGCTGCACCTCTTTTTTTATATGACACCGTCCAATAAATTATGCTTATCCCGCAAAATTACCTTCGGTGTTTTGTATATATTTTAATTTCAGACTTTTCCATTTATTAAAGATACAATCCTTTTTTACATTTCTGAAATTTTTCTTTTAATGTGGCACAACGGTTTGGCTATGCATAGTGTAGGTTTTTGAAACACCTAATTTTCAGTTTACTACTATGTTTATTTATTGATATCATCTTTATTATTAGCACTATCTGCCAAATGCATTATATTTTTTTGTTGTGGGGCATATTTAATTCATTCTGTTCAATTTCATACACACAATATTCTTTACCATCATCACTTTTCCCTTCATTTACCAAATTCATCCCGCATCTCTCTGATATTTTAACCGATGCAACATTTTCTTTATACATTCTTGCTGTAAGTTTTGAAAGTCCAAGTTTTTTAAACCCGTATTCAATTAAAGATTCGCAAATCTCTTTACCATAACCTCTCCCCCAATATCTTTGGTCTATTATATATCCCAATTCTAAATGATTCAATTCATTAAATGAATTAAATAATCCAGCTTCTCCTATAATTTCCCCTTCAAGAAGTTCAACTACAAAAATCCCAAAGCCATTTTCATAATCGTAATTTATTCTTTCATACTTCTTAGATAGTTTTTCCTTATTCCAGTTGGAAACAGAATTAGGAATGAGCTTCATATTTTTTGAATCTTGATAAATTGCCAACAAGCAATCAATATCTTCATCAAAAATTCTTCTTACTTGAAATCTTTCTGTTTTAATAATCATACTCTGCAAGTCTATAAATTCTCTATTCTTGGATGAGTAAA
>JALWNR010000315.1 GCA_027083715.1 Bacteroidales bacterium | reverse complement strand
GTTAATTATTTGTAATATAGTTGTTTCTCGTTTTAGATATCTTCTTTGCGTAGCTTTGTGCTACCTTTGTATTCTTTACGAAATAGCTATAAATAATTAACGACTTAAATATAGGTACGAAATATCTGTAAAAGAATAATTAAACAGAAACATTCATTATTTCAATACACTATGAAAATTGCATTTATAATTTTTTTAAGCCTTGTACTAATTTTTACTCTCTATTTTTTATTAATGTATTCTACCGCTATGTACTTTGGTAATACAGAAATAAAAGACTCAACAAAACATATTGCAGTAACCGGACATCGCGGAGCAGCAGGTTTGGCTCCTGAAAATACACTTGCTGCTATTAAAGCCGGCTTGGAACAAAATGTGGATAGAATTGAAATAGATGTACATCAAACAAAAGACCATAAAATTGTAGTTTTGCACGACCCTAGCATCGACAGGACAACCTCTGGCAAAGGCTATATAAAAGATTTAAGCTTTAATGAAATCAGAAAATACAGTGCCGGCAGTTGGTTTAACGAAAAGTTTAAAACAGAAAAAGTCCCTACTCTTGATGAAGTTCTAAATCTAATTAATGGAAAAGCTACGCTTGTAATTGAAATTAAAGCTTTTGACAATTATTATCAAGGTATTGAAAAACGGGTTGTAAATATTATTCACAGGCATAAAGCGAATAATTGGGCAGCTGTTTGCTCTTTTGATGATTCTGTTTTGCTTAAAATTCACGAATTGGACAAAAATATTGTTTTACACAAATTGTTTATCTTTAAATTCCCCTTTCTAAAACTCTTTAATGATGGTAAATTACGTATTGTCGATTTTAAGTATTATAATTTTGTGGATGAGTTTAGTATTTATTATCCTTTTGCCAATAAACGTTTAATTAACAAAATACATTCATTAAATAAAAAAATAAATGTATGGACTGTGGACGATACCGTTAAAATAAACCGGTTGATTAATCTTGGTGTGGATGGCATTATTACAAATCATCCTGAAAATTTGAATAAGCAATTGAGAGAATAAGTGGGAGATATGCTAACCATCCAGCGGTGGGCAGACAAGTTTTAATAATTCAAATAGTCAATTGTTTAATTAGCAGCCGACAACATGAAATCATTAACGGTATCAGTATAATAAAAACTTTTTTTGCAAAGCAAATATCAAAATCTACAATTAATCATTAACTTTACGCACTTATTTATTAATCGATAAAATGAGTAAATATGTTAAAAATAGGCAGTTTTGAAGAATTTGAACAATATGTGGGTAAAGAGTTAGGAGTTTCGGAATACTTGAAAGTTACCCAAGAACAAATTAATCTTTTTGCGGATGCTACTCTTGATCATCAATGGATACATACCGACCCGAAACGGGCAGCACAAGAAAGTCCGTTTAAAACAACCATTGCACATGGTTATTTAACTGTTTCATTAATGCCCTATTTGTGGGAACAAATAGCCGAATTTGCCAATGTAAAGATGATGGTAAATTACGGAATTGAAAATATGCGTTTTGGAGAAGCAGTTACTGTTAATAGCGAAGTACGTTTAAAAGCAAGTCTAAAATCTTTAAAAAACTTACGTGGAATTACCAAAGCAGAGCTTGATGTTGTATTGGAAATTAAAGACCATCGCAAACCGGCTTTAAAAGGAACTATTGTTTTCTTATATCATTTTAAATAAACCTTAAATCTGCAGGTATGTTTGTAACGATAATCCAAAATGTGCATTAGTATTGGTGTAGCGCAAAAAAAAAGCAACGCAGGCGTATCACTTGATACGGAGAGTAGGTTTTTTTGAGCACTGCCAATAATGACGTGCAGTTTGGATTTGCAGTAAAAGATACTTGCGGATTTAAGGATAAACAATACAAAAACAGATTATTTACTAATTATCCAATTTTTAATATACTAATTTCTAATTTTAATGAGCACTTGGTTTGAATGTAGAGTAAGATACGAAAAAATAGATCAAAACGGTAAAGAAAAAAAGGTAACAGAACCTTATTTGGTAGATGCAGTGTCGTTTACAGATGCTGAAAAACGTATCAATGAAGAAATGGAACCTTATATTTCCGGAGAATTTCATGTTACGAGTATTAAAAAAGCTAATTTTGCAGAATTACATGCTGACGAAAATGGCGATCGCTGGTTTAAATGCAAAATTACTTTTGTAAGCCTTGATGAAGAAAAAGGGGTAGAAAAACGTACCAATACTTATTGGTTGGTTCAAGCAAATAATGTAAAAGAAGCTTATGAAAAAACAGAAGAACTTTTACACGATACTATTAGCGATTATGAAATACCGCAAGTAATGGAATCGCCCATAATGGATGTTTTTCCTTTTAACGTAGAAGATGAAATACCCGAAAATTTAAAACCTTTAACTGAGGAAGAATAAATTTCCCTTAAAATAAGCTTTGTCAAAGTTTGAACGCTTTGACAAAGTTTAAAAATATTTAAGCATTAAGTTAAACTACTACTGCTAAAATCAACCCAACTTAAACGCTTAAATTATTTCAACATGAAAAAAACATCTTTTTTATTCGTGTTCAGCCTGTTATTGGCTGAATTTATCTTTTCGCAAAGCAAAAGACAATTTTCCGGTTTTCGGAATAACAACAATCACTTAGAAATTTTTGTTAATGATGGTAAATATGTTTTTCAAGCTTATAATGAAAAAATTATTGCCACCACATTTATCCCTAACGGAGAACAAGAGGACAGCTTTTCTTATGCCGTAGTGATGAAACCTCTGCAAAACATTGCCACATTATCAGACAATAAAAATGAATTGTGGTATAAAACCAAGGGTATCAGGGTGAAAATTCAGAAAACACCTTTCAAAATTGAATATTTCTATAAAGAAAAGCCTCTAATTGCTGAAAAAAAAGGGTATATACAGACCGATACAACAGAAATTCTAAATTTTCAAATCTCACAAAGCGAAGCTTTAATGGGTGGAGGTGAGCGCGTTTTGGGAATGAACCGGCGTGGCAATCGCTTAGAATTATACAACCGTGCGCATTATGGTTACACTACACATTCCACATTAATGAATTATTCTATGCCCGTAGTAGTCTCATCGCATAAATACATTGTTCATTTTGATAATCCGCAAAAAGGCTTTTTAGATTTAGACAGTAAACACATCAACGAGTTAAATTTTGAAACCGGTGGCGGGAGAAAAGTATATCAAATTATTGCCGGAGATAACTGGTTTGACCTAATGAATCAATTTACTACGCTAACAGGGAAACAACCCTTACCCCCACGCTGGATATTTGGAAATTTTGCCAGTCGCTTTGGGTATCATTCACAAAGTGAAACAGAAAATACCGTGAATAAATTTATTCAAGACAGTATTCCTTTAGATGCGGTGATTATTGATATTTATTGGTTTGGAAAAGATATTAAAGGTGAAATGGGAAATTTAGATTGGTACACGGATTCATTCCCTAAACCTGAAAAAATGATCGCAAATTTTAAAAGTAAAGGCATAAAAACCATTTTGGTTACAGAGCCGTTTATTCTCACCACTTCAAAACGTTGGGATGAAGCAGTAAATAAAGAAATTTTATGTACAGATACTTTGGGTGCCCCGTTTCGATTTGATTTTTATTTTGGTAATACCGGCTTGATTGATATTTTCAAGCCAAAGGCTCGCACTTGGTTTTGGAACATCTATAAGAACCTTGTCAATCAAGGAATAGAGGGGTGGTGGGGTGATTTAGGAGAGCCCGAAGTACACCCGCATGATTTACAACATGTAAACGGCAGTGCTGACGAAGTGCATAATGTATATGGACATTCGTGGGCACAACTTATAGCCGAAGGCTATAAAAAAGATTTTTCTGATGTGCGTCCTTTTATTTTAATGCGTGCCGGAGCTGTGGGTTCACAACGTTACGGACTTATTCCTTGGTCGGGTGATGTAAGTCGTTCGTGGGGAGGCTTAGTGCCGCAGGTTGAGATTTCCCTACAAATGGGTTTACAAGGAATAGGCTATATGCACTCTGATCTAGGTGGGTTTGCCGGTGGTGAAAATTTTGATGCCGAATTATATACCCGCTGGTTGCAATACGGTGTTTTTCAACCGGTTTTTAGACCACATGCACAAGAGCACATTGCTCCGGAACCCGTTTTTCATGACAAAGCTACCAAAGCATTAGCAAAGCAAGCTATATTATTGCGATACAGTCTGCTTCCTTATAATTACACATTGGCTTATGAAAATTCAACAAAAGGAACCCCTTTAATGAGACCTTTGTTTTTTATTGAAAATGAAAATGATACAGTTTTTGATAAATCCGATGAATATCTTTGGGGTGATGCATTTTTGGTATCGCCAATAAGCAAAAAAGCACAAAAATTTAAATATATCTATTTCCCAAAAGGATATAATTGGTTTGATTTTTTTACAGGAGAAAAATATCAAGGAGGGAAAACGTATAAAGTTAAATTAACAAAAAGTTACATACCTGTATTTGTTCACAGCGGAGCCTTTATACCTATGGTACAGGC
>JALWNR010000314.1 GCA_027083715.1 Bacteroidales bacterium | reverse complement strand
GTACCATATGTATTAACATATAAACCTACCGGCTGTGCTACTCCAATAGCATAAGCAACTTGTACTAAAACTTCATCGGCTATACCTGCCGCAACTAAATTTTTAGCAATATGGCGTGTAGCATAAGCTGCCGAACGATCTACTTTTGAAGGATCTTTACCCGAAAAAGCACCACCACCGTGGGCTCCTTTACCTCCGTAGGTATCTACAATAATTTTTCTCCCGGTTAAGCCTGTATCGCCATGAGGTCCACCAATTACAAATTTACCGGTTGGATTCACCAATAAACGAAAATCTTTTTTAAATAAATTTTGAATATTCTCAGGCAGTCTTTTCAAAGTGCGCGGTATCAAAATATCTTTTACATCGCTGTAAATGGTTTTCAACATTTCTTCATCGGCAATTTTTTGTGCATAGTCTGTATTATCCTTTGGCTTGACAAAATCATCATGTTGTGTTGAAACTACCACTGTATCAATACGTAAAGGTGTATTATCATCATTGTATTCAACCGTAACTTGCGATTTAGAATCCGGGCGTAAATAAGTCATTTCTTTAGCTTCCTTGCGGATAGCTGCCAGCTCTTCAAGTAAAATATGCGAAATATACAATGCTACCGGCATGTAATTATCTGTTTGGTTGATAGCATATCCAAACATCATTCCTTGATCTCCGGCACCTTGTTCCGAAGCATTTTCTCGCTCAACTCCTTGATTAATATCCGGCGATTGTTCATGAATAGAGGATAATACACCGCAAGAATTACCATCAAACATATATTCGGCTTTTGTATAACCAATATCGTTAATAACTTTTCTTGCCACTTTTTGTACATCTACATAAGCTTGCGATTTTACTTCACCGCTTAATATTGTTAATCCGGTGGTTACCAGTGTTTCACATGCAACTTTTGAGTTTGGGTCTTGACGTAAAAATTCATCAAGTAATGCATCGGATATTTGGTCGGCTACTTTATCAGGATGTCCTTCGGACACTGATTCTGATGTAAATAAATAAGACATAGAATTGTATTTTTAGTTTATTACTATTTTATTAAAGGAGAAAATTGATTGGGTGGCAACTTGTTTTTAGCATTTTTTTGCGTGGTTGCAAGCAATCAAATCTTTCCACTTAAAATTTCAGACTGCAAACATAGTTATAATATTATTTTATTCAAAGTAATTTATCTTTTGCTTATCAAATAATCAATGTATTTTACGGCTTTAATAGTTTAAAATCAAATATTTTATTTAATGCTTGCCAGTGAAACCATTGAAAGAGAGTTTGGGGCATTGAAAAAAGTTAAAGACAGCTATCCGAAATATGTAGTAAGTATGGACGATTTGTTAATCCCCAACAAAAAAGGAAAATTATCCACAGACATATTTGGGATTTTATTTATGATTTGTGTTAATTTACTGAAAATATTTGCTAAATCTCTCATTTTTAACAAATTTACTCCCCTTTAATTTCCGGTTAAATCCTTAAATACTTCTTCTAGGCTTTTTTCCTGTTTTTGCATGGATAAAACACTTAAACCGTTTTTTACGGCAAACTTAAAGATGTTTTCACGAATATCCTTATTGTCAATACTTTGTATCAGCCAGATATGTTCCTTATGATGTTCAACCTTGTGGGTATCATCAATTTGATTTAATAAATCAAGCGTAACCTCTTTATTAAATTCAACAATAATGGTTGTTTTAGTATCTTTTTTGTTTTCTTTTATGCTTTGTGTTTGATCGTCTGCTACAATTTTGCCTTTATCAATGATGATAATACGGTCGCAAATGGCTTCTACTTCTTGCATAATATGAGTAGAAAGCATTATGGTTTTTTCTTTACCCGTTTCGGCAATTAGATTTCTGATTTCGATAATTTGATTAGGATCTAGTCCGGTGGTGGGTTCATCCAGAATTAATACATCCGGATTATGAATTAAAGCTTGAGCTAAACCTACACGTTGGCGATATCCTTTGGATAAAGCACCAATTTTTTTGTTTTGTTCAATATTTAAACCGGTTTTTTCAATAATTTCTATAACTCTTTGTTTAATTTCTTTTTTAGGCATATGTAAGGAGGCTACAAAACTTAAATACTCCTTTACATACATATCTAAATAAAGAGGATTGTGTTCGGCTAGATAACCTACATGTTTACGAATTTCTAATGAATTTTCATCAGCATTTAAATTATTTACAAATACTTCTCCTTCATTTGCTGGAATAAAGCCGGTAATAATTTTCATCATAGTAGATTTACCGGCACCATTAGGACCAAGAAAACCTACAATTTCACCATTTTTAATTTCAAACGAAACCTTATCTAAAGCCTTTTGCTTTCCGTAAAGTTTAGTGATATTTTTTACTATTATTGACATAGCCTAAATTTTGAAACAAATTTAAACAAAATTAATTATTATTTTTGATGAGTTTTTATTCTGATACTTCAAAAAAATAAAATTATACCTATGAATTATCATTATTGTAGTGATTTTAATGCCTACGAACGTTTTCCTACACGAAAAGTAAAAATAGGAATTAGCTCAATTGGTGGTGATGCACCCATTCGTATCCAATCAATGACCAATACCGATACATTAAACACACAGGCAAGTGTAGAACAAAGCATACGTATTTTTGATTCAGGAGCTGATTTTGTTCGATTAACCGTGCAAACTCGCAAACATGCTGAAAATCTTGAAAATATCAAAAATGAATTGATAAATAAAGGCTATAAACAGCCTTTGATTGCCGATGTACATTTTAATCCTAAGGTGGCTGAAGTATCTGCAAAAATAATTGAAAAAGTACGTATTAATCCGGGAAATTTTGTAGATATTAATAAAGTTCGGCAAAAATCCTATTCCGAAAAGGAATATCAATACGAGTTAAATAAAATTAAAGAAAAGTTTGTTCGGCTGATAAATATTTGTAAAAAAAACAAAACAGCTATTCGTATAGGAGCAAACCACGGTTCATTGTCAAGTCGTATTGTAGATAAATATGGCGATACTCCTAAAGGGATGGTGGAATCAGTCATGGAATTTTTACGCATTGCACGTCTTGAAAATTTTCATGAAATAATTATTTCTTTAAAATCAAGTAATACACGAGTAATGGTTTTTGCCTATCGTTTGTTAATGAAACAGATGATTGCTGAAAATATGAATTATCCTTTACATCTTGGAGTTACCGAAGCTGGAGATGGCGAAGACGGACGAATTAAATCGGCGGTAGGTATTGGTAGTTTACTAGCCGATGGTTTAGGTGATACAATACGTGTTTCTTTAACCGAAAATCCTGAAAAAGAAATACCTGTAGCAAAAAAAATTATTGATTACATTGCTTTACGCAATAATCACGAAGTGATTAAAAATCCGGTTAATTGCCTGAAAAATCCTTTTGAATATTCAAAACGAACTACTTATACTGTAGAAAACATTGGGGGTAATAATGTTCCTGTGGTAATCGCCGATATGAGCAATTATTCTGTAATATCAAAAAAAAATATAAGTGATTTAGGTTTTGAATATAATAAACAATGGCAAGGAAACGATTTAGCGCCAGACTATATTTTTGTTAATAATGCCGTAACAGAAAACCTCGATACTTACGGCTTAAAAATTATTTACAATTACAAAAACACAAAAAATGCAGATTATTTGTTTTTTGATAATCTAGACTCTTTTACAAAAGAACATTATAGGGCGAATAAAATAAATTTTATAGCAATTGATAATGATACAATTTATTTAAAATCTTTAAAAAAACTGAAAAATACAGATAAAATTGTATTTATTTTACAATCAAAAAATAAAAATCAAACAGTAGATAAACGTACTCTTATACATCAATTGATAAATTTAAAAATTAATATACCGGTAATTTCATTTGGTAAATATGATGAGATATATAATGAAGACTTTCAAATTAATGCTGCATTGGATCATGGTTTATTATTAATTGATGGACTGATTGACGGTATAATGCTGCAATACCTTCACAAAAATTTATCTACCGAAGCTGTAAAAATTGCTTTTGGGATATTGCAGGCTAGTCGTTCGCGGATTACAAAAACAGAGTATATTTCTTGTCCTTCGTGTGGACGCACACTGTTTGATATACAGAATGTTACAAAAGAAATTAAGCTTCGTACAGCAAATTTAAAAGGGATTAAAATAGGGATTATGGGTTGTATTGTGAATGGTCCCGGTGAAATGGCTGATGCAGATTACGGATACGTTGGTACCGGACACGGATTGGTTTCATTGTATAAAGGACAGAATATTATCAAAAAAAACATTGCTTATAAAAATGCTGTTGAAGAACTGATAATGCTTATTAAAGAGGATGGTAATTGGACAGAATAAGTGTACTGATGTATAAAATTAACTGTTTTTTTAAAAGCAAAAAGAAAAAAACCCCTATAGCCGTAGTTATGCTGGATATTGATGACTTTAAAAAAATCAATGATACATATGGACATAAGGCTGGTGATGTTGGCATTATGCAAATTAAAAAGATTTTAGATAAACACCTA
>JALWNR010000313.1 GCA_027083715.1 Bacteroidales bacterium | reverse complement strand
CGATGGATAAAGAGCAATTAAAACAGCCACCTCAGCCTTGGGAGTTTCGCTCAAAACCGGCATGGCAGCGTTTGTTGATTATGCTTGGTGGTGTAATGGTAAACTTTATTTTGGCATTTGCCATTTGTGTGATGATTTTATTTGTTTGGGGCGAAGAATATTTACCTACCGAAAATGCTAAATACGGGATTGTGGTTGATTCGTTAGGACAAGAGCTGGGTTTACAAAATGGAGATAAAATTGTATCGGTTAACGGTAAAAAAGTAGATAATTTTCGTGGAATTGTTCCTGAGTTGCTGTTAAATGACCCAAAAGTGATACAAGTTGAGCGAAACGGACAAAAAGTGGATATAAATTTTACTGATGAAATGATTGGTAAAATAATAAAACATAAAGGACCTTTTTTTATGGTACGTATTCCGTTTATTGCTTATGATTTTGTAAAAGACTCTCCGGCTAAAAAAGCAGGAATGCAAAAAGATGATAAAATTGTTGCCATAAATGGGCAAGAAGTTTTGTATTTTGATGAATTTGCAAATAAAATAGCAGATTATAAAGATAAAGAGGTAGATATTACCGTTTTGCGTTCAGGAGAAAAAATGAACTTGCACGTACATGTTTCGCCTGAGGGAAAAATAGGTGTTTACCCTTTGACAAATTTTGACCTGCTTTTTAATATGAAAAAAGTGGATTATAGCTTAGCTCAAGCTATACCTGCGGGTATTACAAAAGGCTATAACGAAGTAGGAAATTATCTGAAACAATTTAAGCTTATTTTTACACCTGAAACAAAAGCCTATGAATCGGTTGGCGGATTTATTGCTATAGGCAGCATTTTTCCTGCTGAATGGGACTGGCAGGTGTTTTGGTCAATGACTGCACTACTTTCAATTATGTTGGCTGTAATCAATATTTTACCAATACCCGCATTAGACGGCGGACATGTATTATTTTTGATTTTTGAAATTGTTTCAGGAAGAAAGCCCAGTGATAAATTTTTAGAATATGCACAAATTGTAGGAATGGTAATTTTGTTTTCATTATTAATTTTTGCAAACGGGAATGATATTGTAAAACTGTTTAAATAAAATAAGCTTTTGAAGTAAGTATAATATTTTTGTATCTTGTTAAAATATTTGTAAAATTTAAATTTTAATATTATGATAAATTCAGTATTATTAGGTATGGTAGGTCCTTGGCAAGTAATTATTATTTTATTAGTGATTGTATTACTTTTTGGAGGACGAAAAATTCCTGAATTAATGAAAGGAATTGGACAAGGAATGAAAGAATTTAAAAAAGCAACTCAAGAAGACGAAGAACCTGAGGCGGAAAAAGTTGAGAAAAAAATAGAAAAAAAATAAATTTTCTTAATTCCGATATTCGGAACAGGCGATGCTAATCGTTCGGCATTATACCAAAAATTATATAATAAATTTGATAGTGGTTTGGTATAAGTTGCATTGTGTGATTAATAATTATTTTAATCATGCTTGTTTCATGTTTTATCAATTGCCAATCATACTGAATGACTCCAAGTAAAGCAAAATAAGTTTTGCAAACTTGCAGTATATTCAGTATGATTGGATGTTTTATTTGTTTGCAATTGCTCAAATTAGGTTCAAAACAATGATTTTTAACCCTTAAATCCGTAAAATCATGAGAAAAATATATTTTCTATTTATTCTTATGCCCTTTTTTGTATTGTTTTCATGCAAAGAAGTATCAAATCAAGACTTAAAACCTAATGTAACCGGTAAAGCCGGAGAATTGTTGCTGGTGGTTGATGATAATAAGTGGAGTTCTCAGGTTGGCGATAGCCTTAGAGCTGTATTTCAGGAAGAAGTACAAATTTTACCTCAGAGAGAGCCATTGTTTACGGTAGTGAATATTCCCAATAAAGCATTTTCAAATTTGTTTGAAACCCATCGAAGTATTGTTCGTGTAAAAATATCACCAAAGCAAAAAAAAGCATCGGTAATAGTACGTAGAGATGTTTGGGCTAAACCACAAACTGTTTTTGAAATTACCGCCCCAAATGATTCTGTTTTTTTTCGTTTGTTTGCCAAAAATAAAGACGCAATAGTAGATACTTTATTAAAGGATGAACGTGCACGTTATTTACAATCGTTTATTAAGTTTGAAAATCAGGAAGTTTCGCGTGTTTTAAAAGAACGTGGTGTGGCAATGCATATTCCCAAAGGATATAATTTAGATGTAAATAAGGATGATTTTATGTGGATTTCGCATGAAACACCCATGATTAGTCAAGGAATTTTAATTGGTTTTATTGATTATAAAGATACAGCTCAATTAGAAAAAGCTAATTTGATTTATCAAATTGACTCATTATTGAAAAAAAATGTACCCGGAGCATTAAAAGGTTCTTATATGCAAATTGAAAAAAGAGCCGAAATTTTATACAAAAAAATGCTTCGAAAGGGGATATATACTGTTGAATTACGCGGTTTATGGCAGTCGGAAGGCGATTTTATGGGGGGACCTTTTGTGGCTTTGGTGAGTGTAGATACTAAGCTTAACAGACTTGTTTTAACTTTTGGTTATGTTTATGCTCCAAAATATGATAAACGTAATTATATGAGGCAAGTTGAAACAATCTTGTATTCATTAAAAATTAATAAGTAACATAAAGGGTTTCGTATAAATCGAAACCCTCTATACCTGTATAAAGCCTTTAACTCTGATGTTTGATTGGTATGTATGTTCGTTTTACTCTTTTATTAATCGAAATTTACACTGCTTTTAGGGGTTAAAATTACCTTACTGCAACAGTCTTGTATTCATCGGGTTATATACCGATACGCTTTTAGTAATTGTATTACTTCGCAAGCTCTTAATACAAAACTAAAAGTCTATCGGCATAAATCTGTCCCGAAAATCGGGATACTCTTACAAAATATTTAAGCGGTTTAGTCTATTTGTAAAACAAATAGCTTTATGTAAATATTAAACAAAGTTTTCTCCTTTTTTTATCTTTACATCTTTTACAAATTGTCGTATTTTTTGTTCGTCTTCTTTTTTACAGATTAATAAAATTCCATCTGATTCAACTACTATATAGTCTTTAAGTCCTTGAATTACTGCTAATTTATCATCAGGCATGTTTACTATAGTATTTTCGGTATCATAAACGAGTACATTTTTACCAATTACCGAATTATTTTCTTCATTTTTATGACTATTTTCATATAATGAACCCCAGGTGCCCAAATCAGACCAGCCAAAATCGGCACATAAAACATAAACATTTTCTGCTTTTTCAATAATACCATAGTCTATGGAAATATTTTTACTCTCCGAATAAGTTTCATCAATAAATTTTTGTTCTTCATCGGTATTATAAATACCTATTCCGCGTTTAAACAATTCGTTTACCTCTGATAAATGTTTATCAAAAGCATTCATTATTGAATTTAGTTTCCATAAAAATATACCTGAATTCCAGAAAAACTCACCACTTTCAAAAAATATTTTTGCCATTTCCAAATTTGGTTTTTCGGTAAAGGTTTTTACTTTGGTGGGTTCGCAATTAATATTACCAATTTTTTGGTTATGATTAATTTGAATATATCCATAGCCTGTTTCCGGACGGTTGGGTTTTATGCCTAATGTTAATAAAGCATCATTTTTATTTACAAAATTCAGTCCTTGATTTATAACTCGAATAAATTCCTGCTCATTTAAAATTAAATGGTCGGAAGGCGCAACTATAATATTGGCTTCAGGATTTTTTTCGCGTATTTTATAATTTGCATAAGCAATACAAGGTGCTGTATTTCTACGCATTGGCTCTAAAAGAACATTTTCTTCCTTGATTTCAGTTAATTGCTCTAAAATAATATTTTTATAATCGCGGTTACTGACAATAAATATGTTTTCAGGGGGACAAATATTTTTAAAACGCTCAAAAGTTTGTTGTAAAAGTGTTTTCCCTGTTCCCAGAATATCTAAAAATTGTTTGGGCTTACCGGAGCGACTCAGTGGCCAAAAACGACTGCCTACTCCACCTGCCATAATCACGCAAAAGTTATTGCTATTCATCATTTTTATTTTAAAATTTGCACTAAAATACAGAAAAAAGCAAATATTCGCAACAATTGGATGTATCGTTCAGGAAAATTGATTTTAATAAATTTGTCTGACTATCGACAGAGGGCTTATTGTTTAATTACTGTGTATGTGTGTTGCCAAATAATCATGCCTTTGTGTGTTAAATAATTTATCAAGGATGTTTCATGTAATTATTATGTTAGCAAACTATAACTGCTATATCGGATACTTATCACAGAGAGCTGAACTACTGATTACTGTCATCCCTAACCGGACTATTTTTCTTCAAAATAATTTTTTATATCTATATATCGATAATTTTTTCATATAAGTTGTAAAACTGCAAGGCAATATATTCCGGTTGGTATTTTTTTACATTTTCCAAACCGTTTTTTATTAAGCTGTCCCGCAGATTTTTATTATGGATTATTTTTATAAAAGCATTTCTAATATCTTCAATAGAATATGGATT
>JALWNR010000312.1 GCA_027083715.1 Bacteroidales bacterium | reverse complement strand
CCATAGCTCAGTTGGTTAGAGCACCTGACTCATAATCAGGGAGTCCCAGGTTCAAGCCCTGGTGGGCCCACGGTATTAAAGCCTGTTACGTAGTAACGGGCTTTTTTGCTTTTCAAAAGCTCAGTTGGTTATGGCATCCCGATTTCAAGCTTTGGTGGAGACACAGTATTAAAGTTTGTTGCATCGTAACAGGCTTTTTTAGTTTAAAAATCTTGCTCTACTCATCAATTCTCAATAATCAGTATTATATTTGCAATAATAATTGATACTGATGAATAAAACCGACTTATCAAAATACGATAATTCCACATATAATCCGGGACGAAATGCCTTAATTCGTTTTTTGTGGTATTTTACCAATGTATTGTTTTTTATCAATCCGCTTAATCCCATTAGTTCGCTAAAAGTATTTCTTTTACGTTTATTTGGTGCTAAAATAGGCAAAGGCGTAGTAATCAAACCTTCGGTAAATATAAAATATCCTTGGCGATTGAGTCTTGGTGATTATTCTTGGGTTGGTGAAAAAGTGTGGATTGATAATTTAGCTAACGTAAAGATAGGGAAAAACTGCTGCCTTTCGCAAGGAGCTATGTTACTAACGGGCAATCATAACTATAAAAAAACAACTTTCGATTTAATTATCGGAAATATTGTATTGGAAGATGGTGTTTGGATTGGAGCAAATGCGACGGTAACTCCTGGAGTACACTGTAATTCTCATTTGGTTTTGAGTGTAAATTCAGTTTTAATAGAAAAAGATACTCTGCCCAATACTATTTATTCAGGAAATCCGGCAAAACCAGTTCGCCGTCGAACTATTGAAAATTGATCGTAATGAAAATATCAATCATCACAGCTACATATAACAACGAAAAAACCATTGAACAAACTATTCAATCAGTTATAAATCAGACATATCAAGATATTGAATATATTGTAATTGACGGTAATTCCTCGGATAATACATTAAAAATTGTTGATAAATACCGCAAGAGAATAAGCCATATTATCAGCGAAGCTGATAACGGTATGTATGATGCCTTAAACAAAGGTATTATGAAAGCAACAGGTGATGTAATAGGTTTTTTACATGCCGATGATTTTTATCCTGAAAGTTCCACTATCGAAAAAGTAGAACATACTTTTAAAGTTTATGGCACTCAGTCTGTTTATGGAGATTTGGATTATGTTTCGGCAAATAATCCCCAAAAAATAATCCGTAAATGGAAATCCGGTAAATTTGAAATTAACGAATTAAAAAAAGGCTGGATGCCACCACATCCCACTTTTTTTGTTTTACGTGATGTATATTGGAAATACGGTTTTTTTGATTTAAACTATAAAATTGCTTCAGATTACGAGTTGATGTTGCGTTTTCTGGGGAAACATAAAATTTCAACTGCTTATTTACCTGAGGTTTTGGTGAAAATGCGTTGGGGCGGAAAAAGTAATAAAAGTATTGATAACATTATTTTAAAATCAAAAGAAGATTATAGAGCATTAAAAAACAATAATATAGGTGGGATATACAGCCTGTTTATGAAAAATTTCAGAAAAGTAGGACAGTTCTTTTAGTAAAAAACTTTTGAACGTCAGCCAAAGGCAGACTTCAAAACGTTTTTGTTTAGGTAATGAATTAGTTAAAACGTTCAAATGTTCCTAATCGGAACGATTTGAAGTTTCTCAAACCATAATATTAACTTAAATATCAAAATATGAAAAAACTAATTTTTATTTCTTTTTTACAGGTACTATTCAGCTTTTTAGCACTGAATATCAATGCACAACGTACCATTTATAAGCCACTTGATTTAAGCAAAGTTGAATTTTCGTATGACGATTTTGGTACAATGTGGACTTTTGACGCTGTACCTTTGGATAAATATGAACAAAAATACGGTTTTAAACCCACCAAAGAATGGCTTGATCATGTTCAAAAATCGGCTTTACAGTTTGGGCGTGGTTGTTCGGGAGCTTTTGTTTCGGAGGATGGTTTGATTATGACCAATCACCACTGTGTGCGTGGAAGATTGAAAGATATTGAAAAAGAAGGAGAAAGCCTGATGCGTGATGGTTTTTATGCCAAAACAATGGACGAAGAACGCAAAATTCCGGGTATGTATGTTGATCAATTAATTTCTATTACTGATGTTACAGAAGCTGTGCGCAAAGCTATGGCAAAGGGCAAAACCGATAGTGCAAAAATTGCCCTGAAAAATAAAGAAATTGATAAATTGATTGCTAAATATAAGAAAAAAACAGGGCTTACCTGCAAAGTGGTTACTTTATACAATGGTGGAAAATATTCGCTTTATGCTTATAAACGCTATAACGATATTCGTTTGGTAATGGTACCCGATTTTCAAATTGCTGCTACCGGATGGGATTGGGATAATTTTACTTATCCGCGTTATGAATTGGATTTTGCTTTTTGTCGGGCTTATGATGAAAACGGAAAACCGGTTAAAGTAAAAGATCATTTTACTTGGAGCAAGAAAGGGGCTAACGAAGGAGAACCTATTTTTGTAATTGGTCGTCCCGGAAATACCGACCGTTTGCTCTCTGTTAACGAGTTAAAATATTATCGTGATGTACTTTACCCTCCTATTTTAAATATGTTAAACGAGCGCTATCACAAGGCTTTTAAAGATTACAAGGAAGCTGCCCAAGAAGATAAAGAGCGTAAGTTAAGCACTATGCTTGGGGTAGCAAATGGACGAAAATATTATGCCGGTCTCCTTTTAGCATTGAACGATCCTTACATAATGGCAAAAAAAGAAGATTTTGAGAAAAAACTTAAGGCAAAAGTAAATGCCAAGCCCGAATTAAATGCTAAATACGGAACACTGTGGAATGATATTGATAATATTATTGAGCAATTAAAAGAAAATCCGAATAAAAGAAAAGAACTCAACAAATCATTGACTGTTTTAAATCAACAGCTGGGACGATTGATTTTTGAAGCATACGGCAGCCAAATCCCGCCAGATGCTACTGTTACTTTGCGAATTTCGGATGGAGTAATCAAAGGCTATGAGTATAACGGAACCTTAGCTCCCGGTAAAACCACTTATTACGGATTATGGGACAGGTATTATTCGTTTGGGCAGAAAGATTACCCGTGGGGATTGCATCCACGTTGGCAAAATGTACCCAAAGGTTTAGATCTATTAACACCTATTGGATTTGCTTCTACCAACGATATTGTAGGGGGTAATTCAGGTAGTTCGGTAATTAATAAAAAAGGTGAAGTTGTGGGACTTATTCACGATGGAAATTTAGAAAGTTTGGCAGGAGCTTATATTTTTCTTGAAGAAAATAATCGTGCTGTAGCATCTGATGCATGGGGCTTAATGGAAGCTCTTAAATTGGTATATAAAACCGATAGATTAGTTTATGAATTAGAAAATAGTAAAATGAAATAATAAAAAATGTATTATCCACAGATGAATAAAATTCATCTGTGGATTTTAATGAATACTTCTTTAAAATGGTGAATCCGGTTCTTTTGACATTTCTTTATATATTAATTTATCTGCCAATCGCGGAAAGTTTTTATAAATCCAAACAGCCATTTTCCCTTGCATGGTAAGTACTAAATCACGTTTTCTTTTAAGGGTAGCCCGAACTACAATTTTAGCAACTTGTTCAGCAGGCATCATTTTGTTTTCGTTTCGTGGAGTTTCTTTTTGTGATTTGCCTTCATCATTCAAAGCAGTATTACGAATATTTGAAGCTGTAAATCCGGGATGAACCACCAATACATGTAAACCTTTTTTCAAGTATTCAATGCGCAAAGTATTTAAAAAACCATCCATAGCATATTTTGAAGCCACATATCCGGTTCTGCCCGGTAAAGGAGTTACACCGGAAATTGAAGAAATACCAATTATGCTTCCTTTCTGCTCTAAAAGATAGGGGAGGGCAAATTTACTGCAATAAACTGTTCCCCAAAAATTAATATTCATTACGCGTTCAAGAACTTCCAGCTTTAATTTACTAAACGAAGCACGCATAGAAATACCTGCATTATTAACCAAAATATCAATTTTTCCAAATCTGTTTATGGTTTGTTTTATTAAATTTTCACAATCAGATTTTTTACTAACATCGGTTTCTACAAAAACTGCTTTTCCACCGTTTTTTTCAATATCAATTTTCAGTCTTAGTAGTTTTTCCGGATTGCGGGCAGCTAGTACTACTTTGGCTCCATTTTGTGCATATTCTTTGGCAATGGCTTTGCCAATACCCGATGAGGCACCTGTAACAATCACTACTTTATTTTGTAGTTTACGCTTTATTTTTTCTTCTGAATTTTCCTTAATTTCTTCGTATAAAAGCAGCCTGTAATTTCTTAAAACAGCTCTTTCCGGCAATACTGTATGTACAAATGCTTTAAAATTGCTCATAACGTTCGTTTTATATAATATACACTTCTATGAGAATAAACCCTATGGTATTAATTATTCTAAATTTAATCAAACTTTTAAAAAAGCTTTCAATGTTGCTAGATGAAGAAGTTTTATAAAAAGTATGTGCTTTAATGA
>JALWNR010000311.1 GCA_027083715.1 Bacteroidales bacterium | reverse complement strand
TTTCTTTTCCATCTTATTTTATTATTTTCTTAAAAATTACTTAATCGATAAGTTTGTCAAAAATACAATAATCTTTGCTAAATGAGAAGAATTGTTTTAAATAAGTCATTTTATTAAAACACAACTATTTAACATTACAGTGTACACTTAAATCTGATTTCTAAATTCTAAAAATTAACAAAGTATTGTAAAAATAAGCTACCATAAAAATCAATAGTCCTATTTTAAGCTCCTTTCCCGTTTCAAATTAAATTACTATTTTGCAAGCATTAAAAAAACTAAAAAAAAAATATGATGAGGAAAAATTATTTATACTTATTGTTAACGTTTTCGTTACTGTTTTTTTCAGTACGTGAAATTCATGCATGCACTAATTTCTTAATAACCAAAGGAGCAACTGTTGATGGATCTACAATGATTACCTATGCAGCAGATTCACATCTTCTGTTTGGCGAATTATACTACTGGCCTGCCGCTGATTATCCCGAAGGTTCAATGCTTAATATTTACGAATGGGATACCGGAAAATATCTGGGACAAATAAAACAAGTGGCTCATACTTATACCGTAGTGGGTAATATGAACGAGCATCAAGTTGCTATTGGAGAAACCACTTTTGGCGGAAGACATGAAATTCTTCACGGTTCAGGAATAATAGACTATGGCAGTCTGATATACATCGCATTACAACGCGCTAAAACTGCACGCGAAGCAATAAAAGTAATGACTGATTTAGTAGCTGAATACGGTTATTATAGCGAAGGAGAATCTTTCTCGATTTCTGACCCTAATGAGGTTTGGATTATGGAAATGATCAGTAAAGGAAAAGAAGATAAAGGTGCTGTTTGGGTAGCTCGCAGAATTCCTGACGGATATATTTCAGGACATGCAAATCAAGCGCGTATCAGAACATTTCCGCTAAATGATCCTGAAAATTGCCTGTATTCAAAAGATATTATCAGTTTTGCAAAAGAAAAAGGTTGGTACAAAGGTAAAGATAAAAATTTTAGTTTTACAGATACCTATGCACCTGTTGATTATGGTGCTTTACGTTTTTGCGAAGCAAGAGTTTGGGCAGGTTTCCGTAAAGTAAACAGTAAAATGGATAAATATCAGGATTATGCCATTGGAGATAATCCTGATAATGTGATGCCTTTATTTATTAAGCCGGATAAGAAACTTACTTTGCAAGATGTAATGGGCTTAATGCGTGATCATTTTGAAGGAACTCCTTTGGATATGACAAAAGATATCGGCGCAGGTCCATTTCACAATCCCTACCGCTGGCGTCCATTAACTTGGGAGGTAGATGGTGTTGAATATTGCAACGAAAGAGCAGCAGGAACACAACAAACAGGATTCTCCTTTATAGCACAAAGTCGTAATTGGTTTCCGGATCCTATTGGTGGTATTTTATGGTTTGGTGTAGATGATGTTTCAAGTACCGTTTACACTCCTATGTATTGTAGTATTACTGAGATACCCAAAGCATTTGCTCACGGCAATGGTGATTTAATGACTTTTACCAATGATGCCGCATTTTGGGTATTTAATCAGGTTTCAAATTTTGCATACACACGCTACGATTTAATTCACCCTGAAATTGAAAAAGCACAAAAAGAGCTTGAAAATAAATATATTGCCTATTCAAAAGCAATGGACATTGCAGCAGCTGATTTATACAAAACAAATAAAGATTTAGCCATTGAAATGCTTACCGAATTTTCTGTAAACCAAGGAAACAACACTTTAAAAAAGTGGCAAAAACTTTACGCATATTTGTTCACTAAATACATGGACGGAAATGTAAAAACTAAAAAAGAAATACCCGAAGGGTATAAATACGTAAATCCGGAGCTGAAACAACCAGGGTACGGAGATGATTGGTACAGAAAAATTATTAAAGAAACCGGAGATCATTTTAAAATGAAATAAACAAACTATTTAGCAAATCTCATGCTAAATAGATAAAAAAAGGTTTCGTTTTATGCGAAACCTTTTTAATTTACAATAATCTAAGATTTCTTATCTTTTTTGTCAAAAAAAAGGTACATTTGGTCAACAAAAGGCTGCATTTCAATACTAAATAAAGTTATATTATCGTTTTGCAGACAAACTAAGCATAATTTTTTGTAAATTTGTATTGTTAATTAAAACTTTAATATTATGAAATTAAAACACATTTCTACTCTACTACTTTTTATTTTTGTCTTTTCTTTTTCCGGTTTTTCACAAGTTGAAGATGAAGAAGTTGAGATGTTTGGCAATTTTGGTAAAACACGTAGCTTAAGTGCCCAGGCTTATGATTTTGGTGTGGTAAAAAATGTTGCCGAGCACAAAATTACCATTAAAAATACCGGAAAAAACGAAATGATTGTAGGTGAAATTTTTGTTCCTAAAGGTGTAGGTGTAACTGTTTTGAAACGAAGAATTAAACCCGGAGACACTGGTGTTATTGTTGTGATTATTGATCCTAAATATATGGATGAAGGACAATTTCAAAAACAAGTTGTTGTAAAAACATACACACAAAATAACAACGGAACAAAAATAACCCTGACAAAAACTTACGGTTTTAAAGGTCAAGTACTTTAACAAGAGGTACACTTGAAAAGTTTTAAAAAGCTATCTGTATTACAGATGGCTTTTTTAATGATGCTGAGTCCGAAAAATAAGGATAAACTATTATAAATAACCTTTAAAAATAGTTTTTCTGCATTACTCATCCGCCGGAGGGCAGATGAAAGCCTCTTGATAAACTGATTCTTAGAGAACACCTATATTTATGAATGTTTTTCCATAGCAGAACAAGCTATGAAACCATTAAAAATAATAGAAATAAACTCATGAATTATTGCTACATATTAAATTATGGTTAAAATATACTTTATATGAATGTAGATTGCACATTATTTTGTAATTTTATGATTATTTAAACTTTCTAATTATGAACTTCAAAAATATCTATATTATATTTCTATTTATTTTTATAGGTTCATTTTCTACTTTTGCACAGGTAGAAGATGGTGCATCAAGAAGTCTTTCTAAGAAATCTTTTACGGAAATTAAGCTACCCGTACCAACTTCAAACTCATTAAATGACCTTAGTACTGGCGCTTTATCAAGAATAAGTATATAGGCAGAAACAATATCTTCAATATGGATAAAGTCCCTTAACTGCTCACCCTTTGTTAATCTTATCTCAGCTACATTTTCTTTTAGCTGACTCATAATCCATGAAATAAATTTAGTTGAATCATCTTTAGGGCCATACATATGCTCCAACTTCAAGTTAATAACCTGAATTTGGTCAGATAATTGTTCAAGCCATTCAGAAAATTGTTTTTTTGATAAGCTATAAGTGTTTAAATTTTTAGGTAACAGTGAATCTGTATTGATAAAGGTTTTTACATTGCCTGTAATACAGGCGTCTAATACTTTTAAGCCAAACATTAAATTACTTTCAACAATGCTTGATATTGAATCACCATTTCTTCCATAATGACAAGCCGTATGAATTACGGCATCAATTTGATTACTTCTAAAAATTTCATCCATGGAAACAAGATCAACATCATAACTTTGTACATTGGATAACAAATGTTTAATACGCCACGTATTGGAAGTGGATCTTTTTAACAGAACCACTGAATAGTCTTTCTCTAGCAATGCATTCAGTAAATGACTTCCTAGAAACCCTGTTCCCCCCGTGAGTAATATAGTTTGCTTTTTGCACATTAAAAATTCACACCAAAGAATTCTTCTAGCTTCTCTGCAATATAATCTAAGTGTTCGTGTCCTAGCCCAGGATAGACCCCTAACCACAATGTTTGATTCATCGTTACATCCGTATTAACCAATTCGCCAACAATACGATGCTCTACATCCTTAAAGTATGGCTGACGTGTCAAGTTACCCGCGAATAACAAACGTGTTCCAACTTTATTTTGATCTAGGTACTTTGTTAAATCCACACGACTGACACCACAATCTTCTTTTAGGGTCATCGGAAAACCAAACCAAGACGGCGTTGAATTTTCAGTAGCTTGAGTAATTTCAATAAAGTTCGCCAGACTTACTAAGCGATTTTTTAAATAATCAAAGTTTGAATTACGTTTTCCGATAAACTCAGGTAGTCTTTTTAATTGCGCCAAACCACATGCTGCCTGCATATCTGAAATCTTAAGATTGTAACCAAGGTGAGAATAGGTATATTTATGATCATAACCCTCTGGCAGACTACCTAACTGCATATTAAAACGTGTTCCGCAGGTATTATCACAACCAGGCTTACAATAACAATCACGACCCCAGTCGCGGAATGATTCAGCTATAACCGCTAATTTTGAATCGTTAGTAAAAACAACTCCACCTTCACCCATCGTAATGTGATGAGCAGGATAAAAACTACAGGTCGCAATATCACCAAAAGTACCGACATGCTGTCCATTATATTTTGCACCTAATGCATCACAACAATCTTCTATTAACCATAAATGATACTTCTCACAAATTGCTTTAACTTTTGCTATATTAAACGGATTCCCTAATGT
>JALWNR010000310.1 GCA_027083715.1 Bacteroidales bacterium | reverse complement strand
TAAATTTGAATCCTTTAATAATCAATACAGCAAAATGTGGATTATTTCATTTTATAATGTCGGGTAAATTCTTTTTCTTTCAAAAAGCTTACAAATTCTAATAGAATTCATATTTCCGGCAGTATAATTTTTGCTTTAATTTTTAAGTAGCTCAAATTTGCAAGCTACTTTGAATAGATTTAGTTTGCAGATTTGAGGTATTACCCATATTGAAATTATATTTATAATTTAGCCGCAATAATTCATGAAATTCTCTTTATGCAGATACAAGGCACCGAATTCCGCCGACATATCTTTATATTTCAAGGAATTCGTAACGAAGTAGATGCGTGAAGAGAATTTCAAGCGACACCCAACCTTTAGCCTCATGAGCCGAAGGCGAATAAATTTGAGTGCGTCTATTTTGCGATAAAACTCACTTAATGTATTGATAATAAATGTATTACAATGTAGCTATAACAAAAGTGGTGAACTGCGAAGCACCTCACCGAAGGTAATTTTGCGGGTTAGATAAGTTATAAATAGGAGGGAGGCTAAAATAGCATTTCCTTTTTTATTTAAAAAATCTTGCCTTTTCATTTGTTTTTTATACTTTTGAAACCCGAAAAACCGCCTGAAAAATGTAGTGATAACGATTGATAATCATTTAATTATCATTAATTTCACTTCGCCTGATATATAATTTAATATTGTAGAACAGTCATTTATAAGTAAGTCCGCGTGATTTGCTTTAAGTAATTGTGGGCAAAAATGTTTCCTTAAATAGTGAACGCACAACGTAAATTTATAATATATGAGAAAACGATTAATGATTGTTAACAGTGGTGGCGACTGCCCGGGAATGAATGCAGTTATTCGTGCCATTGTTAAAAGAGCTTTGCAGGAAGATGATTGGGAGGTGTTGGGGAGTATTAATAGTTTTGACGGTCTGTTATCCGAACCTTTGGATATTGTTAAGCTGGACAGAAAAGCAGTTTCCGGTATTCATGTAAAAGGCGGAACCATACTCCAAACCAACAATAAAAGAGACCCTTTTCTTTATCCTGTTAAACAAAACAACGGAACATTTGAATACAAAGACCTTTCAGATGATTTAATTCTTCGTTTGAAAATTTTAGGTGTTGATGCGGTAATACACATTGGTGGAAATCGTTCGCATAAAATTTCCGAGGCGCTTTATAAAAAAGGATTAAACATAATTGGAGTTCCGAAAACCATTAACAATGACTTATCTGTAACTGATTATGCTTTTGGTTTTCAAACAGCTGCACAAATTGCAACGGAAGCTGTTGATAAATTAGTTACTACTGCAAGTTCGCACAATCGAGTGCTGATTTTGGAAGTTATGGGACGAAATGCCGGATGGATTGCTCTGCATGCAGCCATTGCCGGAGGTGCTGAGGTTTGTTTGATTCCCGAAATACCTTTTGATATAGATATAGTTATCAATAAATTAAAATCAAGATATGTAAACGGTCGTGGTTTTGCCAATATTGTAGTGGCAGAAGGTGCTTGTCCCCAAGGTGAAACTTGTACTCCTCAGTTGGGGGTAATTTCTCGCAAAATTTCAGAAGAATTGAAAAAACATGAGTTTGCTGCTGATATTCGTGAAACTATTCTTGGGCATTTACAACGTGGAGGACGACCCATTGCTTTTGACAGAATTCTATCTACTGAGTTGGGTGTGAGTGCTTTTGAGTTGGTATTAAATAAACAATTTGGTGTAATGGTAACTCATCAACATCAAAAAATTGTTCCCGTACCCATTAAAAATGTAATTAACAAATACAATCAAATAAATCTAGACCATAATTTAATTAAAACTGCACGTGGTGTAGGAATTTGTTTTGGAGATTAAAATGATAAAAACGCAATAAAAAATAATAAAATGAACAAAAAAAGAGTAATGGTTTTAACCGGAGGAGGAGATTGCCCCGGTTTAAATGCAGTAATACGCGGAGTGGTTAAACGTGCTGCACAAACCGAAGATTGGGAAGTAATCGGGAGTATTCAATCTTTTGACGGAGTATTACGCGAACCAACCGAAATAATGGTACTTGATGAAAAAGCGGTATCTGGTATTCATGTTCAAGGAGGGACTATTCTTGGAACTACAACCAAAGGCGGTCCTTTTGCATGGCCTATTAAAGAAAACGATGGAACATGGTCTTTTGTCGATCGTTCCGACGAGATGATTAGAAAATTAAAATATTTGGGCATTGATGCGGTAATAAATATTGGTGGCGATGGTTCGCAAAAAATATCTCAGGCTCTTTTCGAAAAGGGTTTACAAATTATTGGTGTTCCCAAAACCATTGATAACGACCTTTCGGCTACTGATTACACTTTTGGTTTTCAAACAGCCGTACAAATTGCTACCGAAGCAGTTGATAAGTTAGTTACCACAGCAGCATCGCACAATCGTGTCATTATACTCGAAGTAATGGGGCGTGATGCAGGATGGATTGCCCTTCATGCTGCCATTGCCGGTGGGGCAGAAGTTTGTTTGATACCCGAAATACCTTACGATATTAATAAAGTACTCGAGGTGGTAAAACGCCGCTTTATTGACGGCAAAGGCTTTGTAAATATTGTAATTGCAGAAGGTGCAAAACCCATTCACGGTGAAAAACTTGCAAAGAAAAGTGATGAAATAGGTAATCAAAACCTTAAACTTGGTGGAGTTGCCAGTAAATTATTGCACGAACTGAAAGAAGCAGGATGCGATGCCGATATGCGCGAAACTGTGCTCGGGCACCTACAGCGCGGAGGAATACCTAATGCTTTTGACCGTATTTTGGCAACACAATTTGGGGTAAAAGCAATGGAAATGGTGCTGGAAGGCAAATTTGGTGAAATGGTAGCTTATCGTCATCCTGATATTATCTCTGTTCCTTTTCTTGAAGCCATCAGTAAATACCATATTGTACAAAAAGATTCTGCCCTAATAAAAACAGCCAAAGGTATCGGCATGAGTTTGGGCGATTAGTATTTTTTTTAACCTTAAATCCACAGGTATGTTTGTAGCGAACTGCGAAGCACTCACGAGTACATTAAAATTAATATAAGAAATGAGTAAAAGTTGAAGAGTGCGTCAGAATTGGCAAAGCGCAGAAAAAAGTAACGCAGTCGTACCCATTTGATACGGCGAGTAGGTTTTTTCGGGCACAGCCAATAATGACGTATAGTTTGGATTTGCAGTAAAAGATACTTACGGATTTAAGGTAAAAACAATTTTGTTTGTCCCACTTTTAAGTTAATTTAAAAGTGGGACTTGTTTTTATACTCATTTGGGATTATCACAAAAAAATACTAATTTGCATCTCATTTACTAAAATTAACTACTATGGTCAATCTTGATAAATTAATGGCAAAACCTGAAAAACAAATATCTTTAAAAGATTATGATACAAAATATACAGGTGCTTATAAGGAAAAAGATGCAAAGAAAAAATTAAAGAAAAACAAAAAAAAACTCGATAAACTGCAATATACTTTTTATGCAGATAATACACACTCTTTACTCATTGTTTTGCAGGCAATGGATGCTGCGGGTAAGGATGGAGCTATCCGGCACGTAATGTCCGGTGTAAATCCGCAGGGATGTACCGTTCATAATTTTAAGGCACCCAATAAAAATGAACTGGAGCATGATTTTCTCTGGCGGCATTATATCCGGCTGCCCGAGCGCGGACAAATAGGCATATTTAATCGTTCGCATTATGAAAATGTACTGGTAACCAAAGTTCATCCGAAGTTTATTCTGGGCGAACATATTCCCGGCATAGATTCGGTGGATGATATAAATGAACAATTTTGGCTCGATCGCTATGAGCAAATACGTAATTTTGAAAAAACAATACATCAGAATGGAACAATTATCCTGAAATTTTTCCTGCATTTGTCAAAAGAAGAACAAAAAAACCGTTTTCTGGATAGAATAAACGAGCCGGATAAAAACTGGAAATTTTCATCAAACGATATTAAAGAACGTCAGTACTGGGATGATTATCAAAACGCCTTTGAAAAAGCAATAAACGAAACATCAACCGATTATGCACCCTGGTTTATAATTCCTGCGGATAATAAATGGTTCTCGCGAATAGCTATCAGCGATATTATTATTCATACACTCGAATCATTGGATATGAAAATTCCTGAACTGGAACCCGATGAAAAAGCAAAATTGGATGAAGCCAAGCAAATTTTATTAAGTGAATAATTTGTGTCTTTAAAAAAAAAGCATACAATTTATTGATTAACATTGATTTACATAATTTTCTTATACGATAGTTCGTTAAATTTTTATAAGGCATTAAAATTCAAGCATTTACAAAACAGTAAAACTAAATATAGTGTGCTGATTTTCAGTGAATTAATTTGCTTTTTACTCTTCACCCTTCATTTTTTAACGAAGTATTGTTATGGACACTAGTTATTTAATTTCTACTTAAAAATTTAATTTATGCTGTTGTATGTTAAATACGGCAGCATTTATTTTTATATCTTGGTATAAACTTTGCTATTTATCAATGTTTCTGTATTCATGCCGGACC
>JALWNR010000309.1:1950-4561 GCA_027083715.1 Bacteroidales bacterium | reverse complement strand
TCTAAAAACATTAATAGAAGTTACCAAAGGAGGATATGACAATATTATTCTTATTGATGTAATAAATTTCAAAAGTGTTTCAGACATTACAGAAACTCACCTGCTCTACCTACCCAAAGAGCAAAACAATAAATTTACAAGCGTCAAGCGTAAGTTATTGGGTTTTAACACAGCCTTAGTTTCTGAGGAGTATAAAGTGAAAAAGGACATAATGATAAATTTCATTACCAGAAGCGGTAAACTTACATTTGAGATAAATGGTGATAATTTAAAAGAAGCCAATATAAAAGTAATACCGGAAATTTCGCGCTTGGGGGGCATTAATATAAGTACAAAAGCTTTATTTAACGAATCAGAGAAAAGTTTAAAAAAAGAAAAGCAAAAAGTAAGACGTTTACAAGCTTCTATAGCTGCCAAGCAAAAAGAACTGGATGAAAAGGAAAAGGAAATTGAACGCCAGAAAGAAATTTTATTTAATCAAAATGACCAAATTGTTGCTCAAAAAGAGGAAATTAATAAGCAATTAAGTGAGTTAAAACGACTGGAATCTGATGCTAAAATAGCCAGACAAGAATTGGAAAAGAAAACAGAAATTCTACATGAAAAAGAGTTGGCTATTCGCAAGCAAGAAGAAAAAATAAAAAAGTAATAAGCGGTTTTGGATGATTTGGAAAAAGAAACAAAAGTCAGACAAGCTGAAATTGCAGAACAGAAAAGACTAATTTCAGTTCAGAATTCAGAAATCAGAAAACAAACCATAAAGATTAAATTCCAACAAAATGTACTGACCATATTTGTTGTTCTTTTGGTAATTATCCTGATTTTAACCTTTTTTATCCTTAGAGGTTACAGAATAAAAAGGCGAGACAATCAATTACTGGCTGCACAGAAAAAAGAAATAGAACAACAAGCCTCTGAATTAGAAGCTATTAATAAAGAATTAGAAAAACTCTCAATTGTTGCCAGCGAAACATCCACTGCTGTAGTTATTTTGGAGACAAACGGTGATTTTGAATGGATTAATATCGGATTTACAAAAATGTATGGATACACTTTACAGATGCTTGCAGAACAAAAAATGAATAACTTATTAAAAGCAAGTAATCATCCCGATATTGAGAACCTGTTTTACAAATGCATAAACGAAAAAATTCCGGTAATTTATGAATCATTTGTTTCTACAAAAAACAACGAAGAAAAATGGGCACAAACTACTCTTTCTCCTATTTTAGATGCAAGCGGGGAGGTAACAAAACTGGTTCTTATAGATTCTGACATTACTAAAATAAAAGAAGCGGAAAACGAAATTCTTCGACAGAACCAAATGATTATGGAACAAGCCGCTGAACTGGAAGCTAAAAACTTTGAATTGGAAAAGCTTTCTCTTGTTGCCAGCAAAACGGATAATTCTGTTGTTATAGCCGATTTAAACGGTGAAATTGAATGGGTAAACGATGGATTTACACGTTTATTGGGGGTTACTTTCGAAGAATTTGCACAAGAATACGGAACCAATTTATTCCTGACCAGTTTAAATCCGAATATTATTGATGAAATCGCAGAAGCAATAGCTTTTAAAAAATCAATTACTTATACTTCAAAAACATTTACCAAATCAGGGCATGAATTATGGATTCAAACCAGCATGACCCCTATTTTCGATGAAAACGGAGAATTAAGAAAATTCATTGCCATAGATGCTGATGTAACCAAGATTAAACTTGCTGAAGAAGAAATTGCCCGACAAAAAGAAAAAATTACCGATAGTATTTATTATGCAAAAAAGATACAAACTGCTGTTTTACCTCCGGATGATTTTCTGCAAAAACTATTACTTGAATACTTTATTATGTTTCGTCCAAAAGATATTGTCAGTGGTGATTTTTACTGGGCAACACAAAAAGGAAACAAAATACTTATAGCTGCAGCAGATTGTACCGGTCATGGTGTTCCCGGCGGTTTTATGAGTATGTTGGGAATTACTTTCTTAAACGAAATTTCAGGGCGCATTTCCGAACATGAAATGAATGCAGGAGAAATACTGACCGAACTGCGTAATAGCGTTAAACTATCACTTCGTCAAACAGGAAAAGAGGGAGAGGCAAAAGATGGAATGGATATTGCTCTTTGCATTATTGACAGAGCAGATTATAAAGTACAATTTGCAGGTGCAAATAATCCCTTATTTATCGTTCGACAAAATGAAAACAATGAACCGGAAAAATTTGACATCAGAGGCGATGATATGCCCATCGGAATATATTACGATGAAAAGGCGCAGTTTACAAATCATACCCTACAATTACAAAAAGGAGATATGTGCTATATATTCTCTGATGGCTATCCTGACCAATTTGGCGGTAAAAGAGGAAGAAAATTTATGCTAAACCGGTTTAAAAAAATGCTTGCAAGTGTTGCAGCACAACCGATTGAAGTACAAAAAACGTTCATTGAACAAAAATTTGATCAATGGAAAGGTAAACATCGGCAAATTGATGATGTTCTGGTCATAGGTATCCGAGTTTAATACCAATTTGAAATCAAAATGCCCGTTATAAATTTAAAATATTTTTTTGTTTTACAAACTTCAAATTTTGATATTAATTTGGTG
>JALWNR010000309.1:0-1940 GCA_027083715.1 Bacteroidales bacterium | reverse complement strand
AAATAAATAAAAAGCCGGAAATTTTCCGGCTAAAAATAAAAAATATATTTTAAAATTGATTAGAAATCATAATCATCTTCTTCCTCATCATCCTCTTCTTTTTCATATTCTACCAACTCAAACTTAACCTTTACCAAATGAGTAAACCGAACACCTAATGAACGCATATCTTCATCAATTGCATCATAATGCCAACGAATTAATACATCGCTATGCTCATTAATTTTATCAATTAAAAAAATTAGTTCGAAAATTTGCTTTGAAGAGGCAGTATTAAGGTACTCAATATTAAAATCAAAAACCGTTTTTGGTAATGGGTTTTTCTTGTATTTCTTCAGCCAGTCAATAACAGGTGCATAAAACTCAATTGCATTTTCAGGAAGAGACACATTGGAAATCTCAAAAACCTCATTCTCCGGATCAAAAATTATTTCCGGTGTATCTTCTGTCGCTTTAATTATCAATGGTTCCATTCAGTAAAATATTTTTAATTTATTTGAACACTCGTTTGTAATGTAAAAAATGAATATTTATCATCAACTTCTTTAAAATCATAGGCAATTTTTCGATAGGTTTTTAAACGCATATCAACAAAACCCAATCCTGTTTTTTTCGGATCAATCACATTTTGGTCTAATAAAATTTTGTTGAAATATTCATTCAACTCATTATTATCCATATCATTAATTATATCCAAACGTTCTTTAACATCCGCTACATATTCATTTGGTATATAGTTCCCTGATGTCAAAACATACTCATCTTCAGTTTGTCCCAAATAAAAAATACCCGGATTTCCATCAAATTATCTTCGTAAAAATTACCGTGTTTACTAATATTCTGCAACATTTCAACCATAATATAATAAACTTTCTTTGCAGATTTATTTACACGCATTTGTCCTTTAATAATAGATAAAAGACTCAAAATATTATTCTGATTGAAACTTCCGTTAAAATTCAGCAGAATATCTTTCTTATCCAGCATATGGTTAAGGTGTTTAATATCGCGCATAGCATTACTCTCTTCCAATTCTTCTGCTGCATCGCGTGTATAGGTACGGCTCGGGATTTCTGTTTGTAAATAAAAATAAGACCAGTATAAATCAATATATTCAAAATCAAAAGTCAAACGATTCCCTGAGCGGCGCGCCATTTCAATTAAACCTAAACCTGCACCACCTTTATCCGACAATTCACCGGTACTTAAAATCTCGCGATGTAATTTTTTTAATTCCTCTCTGTCCAGATTATTAACTTTCTCCAACCTTTGTTTTAAAGAATCTACTTTTGTATTAACAATAGTATTACCTGTAGTTATAATATAACGATCTCCTACTTTTTGTATAGCAAAAATTCCGGCATGTTCTGTTTTGCTTTCTGTTGACGGCTCTTGATGACGGGTAACATTTTGCAAACCTTCAACCATAATAAAATAGATACGGTTTTGCAGCGAACTTTTATCTACAAAGCGCTGCAAATTGCTTTCTGCTAACGACAAGATTTTCCGTGTTAAATTTTGGGTGAAAGCACCACGATAAATATACTCAAAATCACCGGTTTTAACCCTGCTAAACAGGTCATAAGTAAGTTTTAACGATCTTTTAGTTGTTTGTCTCATACGTTGGAAAAATCTAAGTCAGCAAATTTTAATTGCAAATAGTTACACCTGCGACAAAAACACAAATGTAAACTTTATAAAACAAAAATAAAAGAAATTTTTATAAATCAATAATATTAAAATTAAATTTCTTTAATCCATATTGAGCCATTATGAACAAAAAATATGAATACTCAAGTACCAAAGGGGTTTCATAAATTTTGCGCACTCCCGATTGGTATGTGAAAATTTTCAAAAACTCTTTAAATTTTAAATAGTTTGTAATTGTTCAATTTAGAATTAGAAAATCTTATACTTTTACTTGATTTAAAATACTTTAT
>JALWNR010000308.1 GCA_027083715.1 Bacteroidales bacterium | reverse complement strand
TATTTATATCAAGCAGCATATTAAAGAATTAAATCCTTATTATTTAGAAAATAGATATATGAAACTATACTATAATCATTTTAATAAGCATATGAGAAAAATTTATAAAGAGGCTGAAAAAAATAGTATTTTAAGTGTTATAGGAGTTCCTACCATAAAATTGGCAAAAGGTGGAGGGTGGAAACTGGGGAATAAAGATGAAATTTCCAAATTGGGAAAGATCGAAGCAAGCTTTCCTTTGCCAAGAAGTTATTTTATTAATCCAAATCGTTTTGATATTGAACAAGGTATTGAGATGAGGAAAGATTGGAAAAATAAAGATTTTGAAATAATAATAGATTTACTTAAAAATGAATAGTAGTACATTAATAATAAGTGAATATCTATCATCACTTAAAGAAGATAAAGAACTGGATTATCTTTTCCCTATATTATTAAATCTTATGGGATTTAGAATTATTCAAACAGCAAAAGAAGCCAAAGGACAATCACAATATGGAAAAGACATTATAGCAATTGGTAAAGATAAACACGAAAAAACTTATAGGTGGTATTTTGAGTTAAAGGGTAATAAAGATAAAGATATTTCAGATAAAAATTTTTCTGCCCAAGATGGCATAAGAGAGTCTATCATAGAAGCAAAAGATACTGCTTTTAATGACAGTTCAATACCGGAATTCAATCATCTACCTATAAAAATTGTTTTGGTTCACAATGGAGTAATTAAAGCTAACATAAGACCAACATTTGAAGGATTTATTTCCAGAGAATTTAAAGAAAATGAATTTGAAAGATGGGATATTTACTATTTAACAGATTTATTTTCTAAATATTTATTTAATGAATATCTATTAATTGATGGGGAAAGTAGTAGACTATTTAAAAGAACGCTTGCTTTCTTAGATGCGCCAGATAACGATTTCGATGATTTCAAGAAGTTAGTACAATTACAGTTTGATAAATTAAAAAATATAAAACGTAAAACTTTTACTAAACTTTTTTCAACATTAAGTCTACTACTATTAATGATATTTCATTATAGTAAAGAGAATAATTATCTTGTGCCTGCCAAAGAAACGTCTAAATTCCTAATAATTTATACTTGGAAATGGATATTGAATAATAAACTTGAAAATAGAAAAGTAATCATCAAAGAATTTAATAAGCTGTTAAAAATCCAGCTTGATATTTTTAATGCATATTTTAAGAAAACTTTCCACGTTGCAAGAATAGAAAATGGTCTTTTTGATGAGAATGGAAGTCTTTACGAAAAAGTAGGTTACCCACTGAGAAGTTTCCAATATTTAGATGATATAATTTATTATTCCAGACTAAGACAACATTTCTCAACTACAAAGAAAGCTTTGCTTAAACTGAAAAATAAACAAAAAGATTTAATTATTGAATTAGTTAATAACAACAGTGGTTTTAAGAGACCAATTTTAGATTTTCACTCAATTCCAATAATTCAGTTATTCCTGTTTTTTGCTGATTTCAGTTCAAGAAGACAAAAAGATGTTGATTTTATTTATAGTTACATCTTCGATATTGTCCAGAATCTAAAAATAGAAAAAATAAAAAATAATCGATTACCTGAATTATACAACAATATAGAGTTGGTTATTGAATATTTCGCTACGGGAAAACGTCCAGAAGAATATACGGATTCTTCATCCATATTAATCGCTACATTATTAGAACTTTCAGCTGTTTTCAACTCCAAAATTTTATTTGAAGAAATTTTATCATTTATTGAACCTAATTTAGGCCTTCAAATAGCTAATATTGATTTTAATTCTTACAATGTGGAAGAATTATTATTTGAAAAAAATTTACATAATGAATATTTTGTAGAAGATATTGACCTACTAAAAGATGATATGGAACCCATATTAAAAAAACAATATTTTGAAAAATTTAAACAGTCAGTAAAAGAAAAGCTTACAAAACCATATGAATTTAGAACTGACAAAAATGGATACAAGTTTTTACGTTATCTTGCACATAGCTATTACAAAAATGAAATTTTACCAAATGAATGGAGAATATTAATATCAACATAAAATCACTACCGCCAACATTGTGTATAAGTAATGGCGGGCAAAGTGCTTAAAATGAAACTAATATGAATATAATAAACGGAAGTGCAAAAATGAAAGTAAGTGCGGAAAATCCCGCCACTACTCATACACATAACCGTTATAGCCAAGCAAGAAGAATCTGAAATGAACTTAGATAATTTTAAAATACAGATAAGAAAAATTACAGACTTCTCGGAAGAAGAATGTTCTATGTTCATACCTTATTTGAATAAAAAGGTATTGAAAAAAGGTGAATATTTTTTAAAAGAAAACCAACCTGTCAAGGAAATTGCTTTCATTCAAAAAGGTGCTTTGCGACTTTATTATTTATCTCAGGACGGCAAGGAAGTTAACAATCATTTCTTTTTGGAAAACGATTATGCCGTTTCATATTTAGATTTTCTGAAAAACAGGCCCAGCAGATATTACATTCAGGCATTGGAAGATTCGGAACTATTGACATTCAATGCCGAAGCACTTCAAATGGCTTATGATCAATCCAAAAACTGGGAACGTTTCGGTAGAATTATAGCCGAAAGTGCTTATGCCGTAGCGACCAACCGTTTTGAATCTTTTTTATTTCTCTCTGCCAAAGAAAGATACTTGCAGATGCTCAAAGATTACCCGCGATTTATCCAAAGAATTCCCCTTTATCATTTGGCTTCTTATTTAGGTATCGAACGGGAAAGTCTTAGCCGTATCCGGAAAGAACTTGCCAAGTAAATTACGATTGTAACATACATCAATTTTTCGGGGTTTCGGGTAATATAATTTTGCGGTGTATTAATCCCAAAAATTATATTACCATGAAAAAGTTTTCATTGATTGCAGCAGTTGCCATAGCAACATTTTTAACTTCTTGCGGAACATCAGAAAAAATTGTTGTTCCGTTGAGCAAAACCTTGCCTTCCATTGACGATAATTACACAATCGTTTGGGTGGGAAAAGGCGAATCATACATTTACAAGGACGGTAAATATGTCAGAAGCGAGTCGAACGATTATTCGTTTGAAGTTGTTCAAAGACGCTACGGACACACTTGGAAATCCATCAAAAATATGCACCGTATCCACCCTGACTATAACGGAAAAGCCGGTCCCCGTGAACATACCATGTATTTTGAAATTGCCTTTTCAAAACAAGGCGACAAAATCGTCTCGAAAGTCAATTCGTCCTTAGGTAACGGTACAGGTGTTTCCGACAACGAGTTCAGAGAACAACAATTGCAGTTTACGGCTGATGGTGTGAGTTCATTTGCCCCTTACAACACCTACCGGATTACGCAACATTATAAATATGAAGAAGGCATGCTGTTAGAAACCGTCGAATTGTTCAAACTCAAAGACGGTAAAGAAACACCATTTGCCAAAATTGAAGAAAAAGCACAAATTTTCAGACCGGTAAAACTGGAACAAGCACCCACAAAATTTGAGTAAGCCATGTGGTATTCTTTTATATCATATTTTCATATACTGACAATATTGGTCATGTTTTCATCATTGGTAGTGGAACTGACAGTACTTAAAAAAGAAATGAACCGCAAAGAAGCCGGCAAACTTGTCAAAGCCGATTTGTTGTTCGGTATTTTTGCAGGACTAACCGCCATATTCGGGTTATTAAGAATGTTCTACTACGGTAAAGGGGTTGATTATTATCTGATCAACCCCTTGTTTATCATAAAATTGTCTGCATTTATTTTGGTAGGTTTGCTATCCATTTATCCTACCATTACTTTTCTAAAATTAAGGAAAACCAAAAGAGAAATAATCAATTTGAAACAACATAAAATCATAAAATTGCTTATAATAACAGAAATAGCAATGCTCTTAATTATCCCGTTACTTGCAGTTTTAGTGGCAAACGGAATTGGAGTATGAAATGCCTGGCTATAACAAAGTATAAAAATAATAGCGGTTATGGTACTAAATTTAAAGTTTGTATCTTTGAAAAAAGTTAATGCTAAATTGAAAGGTAAGTGCTTTGAAATCCGCTACTATTCTTATACAAACCGTCATCTACCATTCCCGCGACTAATCTCGGAAATTCGGTTGTTCAAACGAGGATAGCGCATAAATCATTTTGATTTTTCCTGTCTATCGGTATTTACGAAAACAATATACTCCTTCAATGTTTTCAGTAGGAGAACGCAAAATCGCAAATCCTAAATCAATTGTTCGATGTTCATTATTCAAGCGCGATTTATCGCGCGCCAAAAGCGCCAGGGATGGAAGCGGTTATGAGGCGCCGGTGGTGCCGATGGTTTTCCGCCCGGTGGAGGCGACCAGCAGGAAGCCCTACGCACGGGCGGGCGCAGGCGCGCGGCACGCGCGCCTGCGCAAAACCACGGCATCCGCCAAGGCGAATTTAAGCGGACAGCCCGGCCGGCGCCACGTGAACGCGCCGCCGGATGAGCCGAAGGTGAAAGCCGGCGGCTTGCGTGAACGTGAGCGGCGGGGCGCCCAAATAATCACTTCGTCATAAATCCGTAT
>JALWNR010000307.1 GCA_027083715.1 Bacteroidales bacterium | reverse complement strand
AAGTGATCTCATGAGCTTGCGGATAATTATTAAACACACAAGGAAATGATTATTTTACATCATGCGGTTCCATGTGACCATTAAAAATATTAAAAAATAAACGCATGAAAACTATTTCTGGAATATTAATTTTATTAAGTTTTTTCTTATCCTCATTTTTTTTGCATCAAGAACCGAACTATATTTTTTTTCTACACAATCGGTTTGTGGAAGCGCATGAGCTAAATGAGTCTCATCCACAATATGGACTTGCAGAATATAACCAAATCATAAAGGTTTTTAAGAACAATGGTTTTATTGTTATTAGCGAAAAAAGAAAAGGAAATATTAATGTAAAAGAGTACGCAATAAAAGTAAAAAAGCAAATTGACAGTTTACTTGCAAAAGGGGTCTCTGCTGATCATATTACAGTAATTGGAACATCAAAAGGAGGATATATAGCTCAATATGTATCTACCTATGCAAACAACCCCAATTTAAACTTTGTTTTTATTGCCTGTTTTAATGATAGAGATATTGAACGACTTCCGGATATTAATTTTTGTGGAAATATTCTTACAATTTATGAAAAAACAGATCCATTAGGTGTTTCTGCATTAAAAAGAAAAGAAATTTCAGATTGTGAAATTAAGCATTTTAAAGAAATTGAGTTAAATACCGGTTTAAAACACGGTTTTCAGTTTAAAGCTTTAAAAGAATGGATGATTCCTTCCATGAAATGGGCAAGGAGAAATTATGACATTAATTAGTGTTTGTCTATAAAGTGCTTGATTTTTGAAAAAATTAGATTTTTGATGAATTTTTGTTTTTTTTGTTGCAGCAAATGCTTAGGTATTAGGCAAAACGAAAAAAGCAAAAAGGCGCAAAAAGATATTTTTTCAATTCAATGACTTTATGGACAGACACTAATTAGTTAGATGTAAAGTACAGATTAATATGGCTATGATATAATAGTGGATTTTATAAATTTATAAGTTAATATACATTATTTTAATGGAATGTTGGAATAATGGAAAATATAAAGCAGCTTTTTACCGGTATTCCATCTTTCCAATGTTTCGGCTTTCAATCCGGATATGGGAAATATCGACAAACTTTGCTTTTCTTTAATTGAAACCCTTGAAAAAGAATAACAAATGCATATTAAATGGATTATTTGTGAGGTAAAAGAGGGTTTTGAGAAAGAATTTTCAATTGCTCAGGAACAGTGGGGGGCAACACGTGGTGCTACCGGATTTATAGGGCAAATTGGTGGTTGGGATTTAAACCATAGCAGAACAGCTTGTATTATTAGTTTTTGGAAAGCGGAGCATTACTTAAAGCAATTTATGAAAGATACACACGATAGTATATTTTTTAAAAATACCCAGTCAGAGTTCTATGATACCATTCAGGTAGGTCATTTTGATTCTTTATCAGTAAGGCTTGATAACTATACTCCATTACTTGAGGCACTGAATTACGCAGAAGGGATTCAGGTGGCTGAATATATCGTTAGAAAAGAAAAAGTTGAACTTTTTGAATCGGTTCAAAAAGATATCTGGGTACCGGAAATAAAAAAAATACAGGGAATGTTGGGAACTGATATTGCCAAAGCAATAGATAATAAGCCGGAATACCTTGTATCTACATTTTGGGATAAGGTTCAAAACCTTGATAAATATGCAAAGCAAAAAATGCAGGAATACACAAGTATAAATATGAAAAATGACATTAAAACGATTATTACCAGAAATATTTTATTGTCGGATTCGTGGAGAATAACTTAACCGCAATTGGCTTTTGCAAATTTTTTGTTTTCTTATACAGCAGAACATTACAAAAGATATTATAGCTGCATTTACAAAAAAGTTTTGTGTGCTTTTCTGCTAATAAAGTTTTTAATCTGTACTTTTGCAGTAAATAATATACAGATATGAGCGAAAAAAAAGAAAATAAAAGCCCGGGTGAATTCGAACTGATTGAACTACTCACCAAAAATATAAATATTTATAATCCTGAAACCATATACGGAATAGGTGATGATGCAGCAGTATTATCGTTTAAAAATGAACAAATTCTTGTAACTAATGATGTGCTGATTGAAGGCATACACTTTGATTTGGCATATGTGCCATTGAAGCATTTGGGTTATAAAGCTGCAATCGTCAATTTTTCAGATGTGTACGCTATGAATGCAAATCCAAAACAACTTGTTGTTTCAATGGCTGTTTCCAATCGTTTTACTGCTAATATGCTTCAAGAATTATACGCCGGAATTAAGCTTGCTTGTGATAATTATAAGGTTGATTTGGTTGGTGGCGATACTTCTTCTTCAAGGAGTGGCATGTTTTTAAGCCTTACAGCAATTGGGAGTGCTCCCCCAAAAGAAATTGTTTACCGAAATACAGCTAAAGAAGGTGATTATATTTGTGTGAGTGGCGATTTAGGTGCTGCTTATGTAGGTTTGCATCTTTTGAAACGTGAAAATGAGATTTTTCAAGCAGACCCAAGTATGCAACCGGTTCTTGAAGGCTATGATTATATCTTACAACGACAGTTAAAACCCGAAGCAAGGGCAGATATACATCAGTATTTAAAGCAAAAAGGCATTATTCCTACCGCAATGATTGATGTATCAGATGGACTTTCTTCAGAAATTCTTCATATTTGTAATGATTCCGGTACCGGATGTAAGATTTTTGAAAATAAAATCCCAATTGCTCCCGAAACTGAAAGTATGGCGGATGAATTAGGTCTTGACCCGACAGTTTGTGCCTTAAACGGAGGAGAAGATTATGAATTATTATTTACGGTAAGTCCGGATGATTATGAAAAACTAACAGCAGAACCTCAAATAAGTATTATAGGACATATTTCCGAGAAAGAAGAGGGAACAAATTTAATAACCATTGGCGGTAATGTTGTGCCTCTTCATGCAAAAGGTTGGAATGCTTTTGCCAAAGCAAACAATTCGTAATTGTTGAATTTATTTTTAGGTTTGACACTAGTGTTAAAACCAAAAAACAAAACATTGTCAAAGTTTTAAACTTTGACAATGTTTATAGAATTTTTAATATCCATAAATCTCTGCCAATTTATCGGCTAATTTTTGTCCGCGCAAATTTACGGCAATAACTTTCCCCTCAGGATCTAATAAAAAGTTTGCAGGAATTGACGTAATATTATATGCACGTGCATGTTTCGATTGCCAATAACCTAAATCACTAACATGTTTCCATTTGCCCAATCCGTCTTTTTTAATGGCATCTAGCCACATTTCTCTTTTTTTGTCAAGTGAAACTTGAAAAATTTCAAAACCTTTTTTATGATATTTTTCATAATTTTTTACTAAATTAGGATTTTCCATACGGCAAGGGCGACACCAGCCTGCCCAAAAATCAAGTAAAACATAATTTCCGCGTAAAGAAGATAAAGAAATTTCATTACCTTCAGGTGTTTTTTCGGTAATATCAGGTACTTGATCACCAATTCCAAAAGAGGCTGTTTGTTGTAGTTCAGGTTCAGGGTTTTTTACTTGCTCCAAATATTTATGTAAGTTCTGAACATCATTAGATCCGGGATATTTTTCATATAGTGCTTTATCAACCTTTTCAAAATATTCCATATCTTCTGTTGGATTAAACATTGGCAAACGCGGCTGAATTTGTTGAGATAAAGCAATCATACTTATAAAAGATGAGGTGTTTTTATCGATAAATCCTTTTAGATACTCTTTTTGCTCTCTGAAAATTTTCATAAAAGCACTATCTAGTTCCGCTTTTTTTGTAGCAACTTCTTCCGAACCACTTTCTAAATCCAAACTACGATAAACTTGCCCTAAAGAGTCAATTTTAGCTCTGGATGCTTTCATGTTTTCATCCAATTCTTTCATTAAATCCATATTTTCCGAACCTTCAATTTTATAAGTTTGAGCTAAATTGTTATAATCTCCACTTACTTTAATTACATCAGCCGAATCAATTACTAAAGTAATAAAATCTGTTGGTGATGTTCGTAGCATATAAAACTTAGGGTAGGACGTATTTCCTTTCAACTTAAATTCTCCTTTATCATCAATGGTTGCAGAATCAATAGTCAGTAAATCATTGGCTGTATATTCACTTAAAACAATAGTTTTTCCCGCTCCGTTTTCTAAAGTTCCTTTCACTAAAAACTCATTACTTGCCGTATTACAGGCAAATAAGGTAACAAAAAATAATGCTGATACTAATAAACTCTTCATAATTTTTTTGATTAATTAAATATTTTTCTTCTTAATAAATAAACTTTGGCAAAGATATAAATTCCTTTGATATAAAAAATCGTAATGATTTTTTTACATTTGCACAAATTCTTTTAAAAAGGGCAATTATTTTGAAAATATACAGGAACATAAAAAATTTCAAAGCTAAAAATCCGGTAGTAACTATAGGTACATTCGATGGAGTGCATCTCGGACACCTTCAAATTTTTAATAAACTCAAAGAAAAAGCAAAAGAAATCAATGGGGAATCCGTAGTTGTTACTTTTTGGCCTCACCCACGCTTTGTACTGGGAAAATCAGCAGACAATATTAAAATGATTAACAC
>JALWNR010000306.1 GCA_027083715.1 Bacteroidales bacterium | reverse complement strand
TTGGGAGTTTTTTGTAATTGATAAAAAAATGGGAAATCCACTAAAAGATGTGCAAATAAAAATATACAGTAATGAAGAAAATTTCAAGACCGGAATAAAAAATAAATTATTAATACTAAATACTTTAACCGACAAAAGTGGATATTTCAAAATCCCTGCTAACGAAAAAACTACATTAAAAGAATTATTTATCGAATTAAGAAAAGGAAAAGATGTATTGATTAGCAAACAGACAGTTTTGTTATATCCTGCAAAAAATGAAAATAAAGAAAATATAAAAGTTCATATAATCACTGATAAAGCAAACTATTTACCAGGAGAAACCGTTTTTTATAAAATAATTGTATTTAAAACAAAAAATAAAACTACTCGTTTGCTGCCTGGATTAAAAGTACCGGTAATTATAAGTACAAACCAAAAAATATATTCCGAAAAAATCAACACAAGTAATGAGTTTGGCAGTTTCGCATCAGAATTTAAAATTCCGGAAAATCTAAAAACCGGAATATTGGAAATTTATACCCCTTATGGAGCAGAATATGTAACAATAAACCGGCAAAGTTCATTTAAGCGAGAACTCAATGCTGGTTACGATAAAAATTTCACTAAAACGCATATTTTAAAAATCGACAAAAGCATTAATAACGATACACTTACATTGACTATTCAATCAAAAGAAAAAGAGCTAAATCTGCTTTATGAACTAATTGATAATGATAACAGAACAAGCAGCCAATGGATAAAAATCACCAAACAATTAAATAAAGTAATAATTCCACTCAATGGCAGCTCAAATGTTAAAGTGGCAGTAACTACAGTAAAAAACAACACGCTATATACGCATACAGAGACGATTAAAGGATATTGCTTAAATAAAAACTTAAATATAGATGTCGAAAATATGATTACTGAAAATATAAGCGGTTCAAATGTATCCTGGAAAATCAGGGTACACGATGCCCAAAATATGCCGGTAAACAGCGAACTACTTTTATACCTTAACGAAGATACAAGTAATACACTGAAATACAATAAACTAATACATAAAATATGTCCGCAAAATAATGATTTTTCCTGGTTTTATTTAAGTAACAAGCCACAAAAAGCTAAAGTATTAAGCCAGGGCTTTTATAAATTCTCACCCATACCCTATCAATATTTTGCTTATTTGAATTTATACGGTTTTCAATTTCCAAAAAAACAATCATACACTAAAAATTATACTAAAAACAGGATAAAATTTGACAATAAAATTATTGAAAATAACACAAATATACATCAAACAGCATTTTTCTTTCCCGATTTAAAAACAAATAAAAACGGTGAAATTAATTTAGAGATTAATATTCCTAAATATGCAAGTAAGCAACGATTGAACATTTTGGCTATCAGTAAAAACTTACAACTTGGATACACAAGCAAAATATTAAGTATTAAAAAAATGCTTAAAATAGAAAGTTTAAAAGCCGAATTTTACCGAGCAGGTGATTTGCCGCTAATCAAAACAAAACTAATTAATAATACTAATGATACTCTAAAAGGTACCGTCCGTTTGCTGCTCTATCAAAACGGCTTAAAGGAAATATTATTAAAAAATGAAAATTCTCAAAAAAAATTCATTATTAGTCCCAATCAATCAGTTGATATTTTTTGGAAAATTAAAGTTCCGGATAATGTGAACTTATTACGTTATAAAATCGAAGCAAAAACAAGTCAATATATTGATATTGAGCAAAATAACATCAAAATTATCAACATGCGAACAAATGATACTCAAATTAAAAATGAATATATTCGCAATAAAACCACATCAGACAACAACATAGTACATAATGTAAACCATACAAACAATATTGCAACACAAATCTTACAATTATTAAACAAATTAAGTAATACTTTAAGTAAAAGTTCAATAGATTACTTTATAAATTTTTTCGCAATCAGCATTGAACTCTAATACCTGAAAAACGAAAAAAATAATTGGCTAAAAAACTTATTACTACTTTCTACAATGCAGAATAAAAACGGTTCATGGTCATGGTTTCAGGATATGCCCGAAGATTATGAAATTAGTTCGTATATTGTTACCGGATTTGGACGAATGCAAAAACTTGGATTAATCGATATTAAAAAAGATATCCACTTGAGAAGAATACTACTACGCAGCATTTATTATTTGGATAAACAAACGTTTGAAAAATATAAACAAACAAATACTAAATTACCGCATAAAAATAATGAGTTGTTAAGCTATCTATATGCACGCAGTTTTTTTCCGGAAATTCAGATACCAAAGCAGTATAAAGCTACCTATGAATTTTATAAAAATCAACTATTAGAAAACAATAAAAAGTTAAAACCCGCAGAAAAACTGCTACTTGCCATTATTGCGCATAGAAATAATTGGCAATTTTCACAAAATATTAAAAGTAAAATAGATAAAAATACAGAAAAATTTACCGCACAGGAATACTTAACTTTTTATATTGAATATCTTATTGAGTATAAAAAAAATAGAGATATTATAAAAAAATACATTTCAGATTTAAATATTTTAGCCGGTAGTAGTCAAAAAACTTTGGCAAGTACAATATATGTTTTATTACTGGAAAATAATAATCAATATTCTGATTTTAAGTTATTTACAAATAAAAATTCTCCAATAAAAACAAGCAAACAGCTCAAAATCAAAAAAGAATTATTCAAAAGAAATAATGGAAAGTTTCGGAAATTAACAAATAACGCAATTGTATCGGTGGGTGATACACTATCGATAAAAATAATTATTAAAAGCAAAAAAACACTTAAATATTTAAAAATAAACGATAATTATGCTGCCGGCTTAGTGCCTTTAAATTTTTCGGAAGAAGTAATCCACAAAAATAAACTCATTTATTATCAAAATCAAAATGTAGGAAAGATAAAATATTATGTGTACCAAATTAACAAAGGCAGTAATACAATTGAATATCAAGCAATTGTAAAATACACAGGAAAATACACCGATAATGGTGTATCAATTAGGCAAGTTTACAGTCAAAGTAATTCTGTTTCAAGAAGTAAAAAATACACACTAAATGTTTCCGGAAATTAGTTATACCATTCATCTACACTTTCAAATACTCACCTTCAGATTTTGCAATAATCACAGCACCGCAACTGTCGCTCCATACATTAACCGATGTACGAAACATATCCAAAATACGATCAACTGCCAAAATTAATCCAACTCCTTCAAGTGGTAAACCAACAGCCGTTAAAATAACCGTAATCATAACCAATCCTGCCATTGGGATACCGGCAGCACCAATTGAAGCCAAAAGAGCTGTAGCCACAACAATACTTGTTTCCATAAAATTTAATTCAATGCCGTATGCCTGAGCAATAAAAAATACGGCAACTAACTCATAAAGGGCTGTTCCGTCCATATTTACCGTAGCACCAAGAGGTAGTGTAAAACTAGAAATTTTATTAGACACTCCACAGTTTTCTTTAACAGAACTCATTGTTAATGAAAGAGTTGCCCCAGATGATGAAGTAGAAAAAGCCGTTAATAAAGCTGCTTGCATTGCCTTAAAATGTGCCCAAGGATTGGTTTTGAAACCATATTTTAAAATCAAGGGTAAAGTTATAATAGAATGAAAAGCCAATGAAGCCAAAACCGTAAGCATATATGCACCCATACTTTTTGCCAACTGCAAAAGTTCCGATTGTTCAGCCACAACAACAGCCACAATTCCAAAAATACCGATTGGGGTAAATTTTATGATAAAATTAGTCAGTTGCATCATTACCTCAAACGCCGAATTAAAAAAATTGCTCATTGTTAAGCGATGCTTATCCGCCACACGGGTAATAAAATATCCAAACAAAATTGAAAAAAAGATTATTGAAAGCATATGCCCTTGCGAAAAAGATTCAAAAATATTGGTGGGTACAATATTCATCAAAGTATCACTAAAAGGTACCTTTTTAATATTCAGTGTTTCGGCAGCTGCACTCAAACCAATATCAACTCCAATACCCGGTTTAATAACATTGACGAAAAACAAACCGGTAAGTATAGCTAATGTACTAGTTGTTAAATAATAAAGCATTGTCTTCCCTCCTAGCCTACCCAAATTTTCAGCATTACCGATATTTGCAACGCCCGATATAATCGAAGTTAAAATAAGCGGTACAATAATCATTTTTAAAGCACGCATAAACAATTCTCCCATCCAACCTACATATTTAAGGTAAGGATTATATTTTGCAGCCCTTAAAATGATTGTTCCATAAGTATCAATAATTTCAGTATCAAGTTTATCACGAACATCATACCTGAATTCCGATAAAGTTTTAGCTACATTTGTTTTCAACAAACTTACTTGCTGAATTACATTTTCAGGAACACCTTTATCTCTAAGTTCAGTAATACTTTTATCGGTAATTTTAAAATTTGTAGGAAAAAGAATACCAAAAGCAATTCCGAGAATCAAACCTATTAATATTTGCCAATGCAATGCTAACTTCATAATCGGTATGTTTTAAAAATAAAGTCGTAAACTTAGTAATTTTTTTTTGAATATACGGGAGAATTT
>JALWNR010000305.1 GCA_027083715.1 Bacteroidales bacterium | reverse complement strand
AATATAAAGTTCCTCCTAAAACTCTGGTCATATACATCGGCAGAATTTGGGTAACTGTTTCCAAGAAGTTAGGATATGCTAACATACCGTCTGCTGTAAATTCTTTCCACATCAGTGTTTGGGTAAAAGCAGCCCAATACAATGGTACTGAATAAAGAAGCATTCCAAGTGTAGCTATCCAAAAATGAGCATTTGCTGATTTTTCAGAATGAAGTTTAGTGTTGTATATGCGTGGAATTAACCAGTAAAGCATACCAAAAGTTAAAAAACCGTTCCAGCCCATTCCGCCTATGTGAACGTGCGCAATTGTCCAATCGGTAAAATGGCTTAATGCATTGATGTTTTTTAGAGATAGCATTGGTCCTTCAAATGTTGCCATACCATATGATGTAACAGCTACTACCATGAATTTCAATATTGCACTTTCTCTTACTTTATCCCATGCACCTCTCAGGGTAAGTAATCCGTTAATCATACCGCCCCAAGAAGGAGCAATCAGCATAATTGAGAATGTTGTTCCCAGTGCTTGTGCCCACTCCGGCAATGCTTGATATAAAAGATGGTGAGGACCTGCCCACATATAGATAAATATTAGTGCCCAGAAATGTAAAATTGAAAGTCTGTAAGAATAAACCGGACGATTGGCTGCTTTAGGCATAAAATAATACATCAAACCTAAAAATGGAGTGGTTAGGAAGAATGCAACTGCGTTGTGCCCGTACCACCATTGTACTAATGCATCCTGAACTCCTGCATAAACCGGATAACTCTTTATTAAACTGACTGGAATTTCAATGGAGTTTCCAATATGTAAAATGGCAACCGCCAGAAAACTGGCAACATAAAACCAAATAGCTACATATATGTGCTGCTCTCTTCGTTTGATCATAGTACCAATCATATTGATACCGAAAATTACCCAAACTACTGCAATCATTATATCAATAGGCCATTCCAGTTCAGCGTATTCTTTACTTACCGTTACTCCAAAAACAAAAGAAACTGCGGCTAGTACAATAATTAACTGCCACCCCCAAAAATGGATTTTACTAAGTAAATCACTGTACATTCTGGCTTTTAGCAGTCGTTGCATTGAATAATAAACACCGGTAAAAATGGCATTACCAACAAAAGCAAAAATGATGGCATTGGTGTGCAGCGGACGTAAGCGCCCAAAGGTGGTGTATTGCCAGTCGAAATTCATAACAGGCCAAGCTAATTGTGATGCAATTGTTAAGCCTACGAGCATAGCAACAATACCCCATAAAATTGTAGCTAATGCAAACAATTTTACAATTTTGTTGTCATAGTAAAATTTTTCTTGTTCCATACATTAAGATTTACGGGTTTTATAAAGGTTAAAATTTAAATTGTTTCTTCTTTACGGAAAGCTCTAAAAATCAAAATTTCTACATTCGTTATCTACCGGATGATGAGTAGAAAATTTCCGCCGTAGCATAACAAAGCTTTGAACTCTTAATTTTTTGAACTTACCTTATCTTTTTTATCCTCAGATTGAGTATCTTTTTTTTCCTTTGTGTCGTCAAACAATATTCTCACGGAAGGAGTATAATCATCATCATACTGTCCACTTTTAACATTCCAAAAGAATACAGCTAAAAAAATAATTGCTACAAATAAACTGAGCCCGATTAATACAAATATTATACTCATAATCTGATTTTAAACTGCAAATTACATAATATTTACAGAATTTTCAAAAGGAAATTTATTGGTTTGTTTAATTTATAATCAATATAAATAGTAGCACAAAAAGCTATCAAGATATTTATATCTTTTTTTAGCTGTCTGGATCACTTTTTTTATTTTTTGATATTAATCATACTTTTTTGCTACAATTGAACTAACAAGGGTTACGTAGCTGACTACTGAAACTGAACTTAACGGCATCAGTATTGCTGCAATAATTGGTGATAGTAATCCTGCAACTGCATATGATAGTCCAATAGCGTTATATAAAAATGAGATAATAAAGCTTGATTTAACAATTTTTATTGAGGAATTTGATAGTTTTAAAAATTGCATTAGATTTTTAAATTTATCTGCCTCTAAAATTGCATCACAAGCAGGTGAAAAATGATAAACATTGTCAGCAATGGAAATACTTGTATTGCTAGCTTTTAATGCACCTGCATCGTTTAGTCCGTCACCAATCATCAAAACATTCTTCCCTTTTTCTTGTAATTTTCTGATGTATTCTAATTTGTCATGAGGCGATTGATTAAAATGCAATGATTTTTCATTTTTAAACAAAGGTAAGAGGTTTTCTTTTTCACGTTCATTATCGCCGGATATTAAATGTAACTCATATTTAGCGGAAAGTTGATTTATTAAATCTACTAATCCGTTTCGATATTTCGTTTTAATAATGAATTTCCCTTTTATCGTATCGTTAAAAGATACATATACAATAGAACCACCGATGATTTTTTCGATTTTTTCGGCATTTGTAAATTCAGCAGAACCAATTTTTAAAACTGTAGCACCAAATTCGCCAATCAGTCCACGAGCCGGTAATTCTCGATAATTATTTACTTCTTGTAAGTCAAAATCTTTTAAATAGTTATAAATAGCTGTACTTAAAGGATGAGTTGAATGCCGGCATAGGGATTTCAGCATTATTTTTTCTTCATTACTTAAAACTGTCCCAGAATAACTTAACTCAAAATCGTTGTTTTGGGTTATAGTACCGGTTTTATCAAAAACAATAGTATCTACTTTTGCCAGTCGCTCAATTACCTCCGAATTTTTAATATAAAAACCTTTTTTGCCCAAAATTCGTTGCATGTTACCATAGGTAAACGGAATGGAAAGAGCTAATGCACAAGGACAAGCAACAATTAGTACTGCAGTAAAGGCTTTCATAATTACCGATGCATCGTTTATCCACCAATAAATAGCTGAGAGAGTGGCAATACTTATAATGGTAAGTGTAAAATATTTGCTTACCTGGTCTATAACAGTACTCAAAGTTTTAGTCTTGCCGGAGTTTTCATCTTGATTCCATAATTTGGTCAACTGACTTTGTTCTACTTTTGATTGTACTTCTAATTCAATTGAACTGCCTATTTGACGACCGCCGGCATAGAGCATATCGCCTTCTTTTTTCCGAACGGGTTTTGATTCTCCTGTTACAAAACTATAATCAATATTTGCTATACCTTTTTTTAGAATGGCATCGGCAGGGATTAATTCTTGATTGTGCACTAAAATAATATCATCTTTTTGCAGTTTTTCAAGTAAGATACTTTCTTCTTTTGTGTTAATAATTTTAGTAACAGCCACCGGAAAGTATGATTTATAATCACGATCAAAAGAAAGTGCCTGATAAGTTCTGCTTTGATACCATTTGCCGACAAGCAGAAAAAAAACAAAACCTGTTAGCGAATCCATATAGCCTGCACCCGAACGGCTGAATATTTCGTATGTACTTTGAATAAAAATTGCCAACATGCCTATAGCAATGGGTAAATCAATATTGATAATTTTGTGTTTCAGGTTTTTCCAAGCCGATAGCAAATAATCCGAGCCACTATAAAACAAAACAGGAATTGCAAAAAGAAAATTTAGTACACCAAAAACTATTTCATATCTTTCTTCTATCCCAAAACTTCCTTTTATGTATTCGGGAAAACTTAAAAGCATGGTATTGCCAAAAGCAAAACCTGCAACACCAATTTTCAGAAGTAGTTTTTTATTGTTTTTTTTTGATTTTGATTTATCAATATGTTCTAATGTAATTTGTGGAATATAATGAATGGATGCGAGTAGTTCTACCAGTTGTCTTAAACTGATTTCTTTTTCATTAAAGGAGATACTGACTTCTTTTTTTACAAAATTAACCAACGAATGGGTAATGCCTTTATTTAGTGTGTTTAAATTTTCTAAAAGCCAGATACAGGAACTACAGTGTATTGCAGGAATATAGAAAGTTACTTTTCTGAAATTCCCTTCACTGAATTCATAAATTTTTTCTTTAATCTCCTCATTATCAAGATATGCATATTTACTGCCAAAATCTTCTGTTTGAATTTTTATACCCGGACTATCTTCTATCTCATAATAAGTGTAAAGCCGGTTTTCGTTTAATAGTTGATAAACTGTTTTGCAACCATTGCAACAAAAGGCTTTATCTTGCCACATTATCGGATAATTTCCACAATCTTCGCCACAATGTACGCACTTTTGTCCCATATTTTTATAATATCAAAAAATAAAAAGGAGAAGCAATGCAAAAAGTTCACACTTCAAACGCTCCAGAAGCAATAGGTCCATATTCTCAAGCTGTAAAAGTTGGAAATATGATTTTTACTTCTGGTCAAATTGCTCTAAAACCAAATGGTGAATTTTTAGATGGAGATGTAGAAGCTCAAACTAAGCAAGTTTGTGAAAATTTAAAAGCAGTGCTTGAAGCAGCAGGGGCTAAGATAGAAAATGTTGTAAAAACAACTATTTTTCTTGATGATATAAATGACTTTGCAAAAGTTAATGAAGTTTATGGAAGTTATTTTACTCACAAACCTGCAAGAAGTACAGTTGAAGTTGCTAAACTTCCTAAGGGTGCAAAAGTAGAAATTG
>JALWNR010000304.1 GCA_027083715.1 Bacteroidales bacterium | reverse complement strand
TTAAATGCAAAAATAATGTACCGATTGAAAGGCATTAAGGCATCATTTGCGGTAAATAACTTGTTGGATGAAAAATATGCTGCAAGAGCCTATGCCGCAAACTATCGCGGATGGCAACAATATTATTCTCCGGGATGGCCTATTAATTACACGTTTACAATTGGTTACAGCTTTTAACAGTATCCATAACAACTTCCTGGAAATTTTGCATTTTCAGGAAGTTTAAAATCATTGATTATGAAAAAAATAATACTTGGACTAATCATCATCCTTTCAGGATGGAGCATAAATGCGCAAGATATTATCTGGCTGTCTAATACTCCACCTGACTTTATGAAAGACCGGATAAAAACATCGGGTATGCATCGCTTTTCAGCTTTAAAATCGGATAGGCGTAGTGGAAAACCTTCGGAAAAGGAGCATAAATACAATAAATTTAAATCAGACAGTACAAAAAAAGGAAAACGGAGTAAAAAAGAAAGCCGGGCTTCGTATTACGGAAGCGGAACGCAATACGTGCAATGGATAAGACAAGGCAGCTCGGTAGAAAATGCACGATATATTTGTTTGGACGACAGTACCGATTACACGCTAATGCTGATGTCGCCTACGAGTGAGAAAAGCAATATTGAAATGGTAAAAAGCAAAGCTTGTTATTTAAAATTTGCAATGCCTGATGAAGGCTATTATAATGCGTATCTTATCGTGAAAAAAACGCAAGGCGACACCTTGCACATTAATATCGCGAAAGTGGAACTGTTAAACCACAGTTGTCGAAACGGACATCATAAAAAACTGGAAGCACGTCCCGTTATGCATTATCCGGAAATTACGGATTTTGAAGTCATAAGAAAAAGGCATCCGTACGAAGACTTTCACTATTTCAGTTCATCAGGTGATGAAGAAACGTATCAGGCATTATTTAACGGCAAACCCGTTGAAGGCGTAAAAATTACCATGAATACCGAAAAAGGATGGAGTAAAACAGTTTACACGGATAAAGAAGGCAAAGTAAATATTCAGTTTTTGCAGGATTATTTTTCAAAGTGGCAAGAGCTAAATGGAAGAAAAGTTTACTATTACCTGCTTGAAGCGGATTATACGGTTAATAAAGAAACGGAATACAAAGGTAAAGTATATCCTTACGTGCATTACACACTTAGCATGTCCGATGGTTATCATCCGGCGCGTACCATGTATGCTTCCATGGTCTGGGGCTTAATCGTGTTTTTGCTTGTTACCGTAGTAAGTATTGCCGGTATTTTCATTTATAAAGAAAGACGTAAAAAACCTTATAAAGAGCTTCAATTTGATGAAAAATAATTTGTGTTTATCCTGATTAATTCATCACGCAAAAACGTAGAGTTTAGATAAAGAGGAAAATAGCAAAATAAATTGATTGAACTTACTGATATTTAATGTTTTACATGAGAATTGCTAATTCCTTTCTTCTTTGCGACTTAGCGCCTTTGCGTGGAAATTAATAAATATAACAGCTTATGACTTCGTCATAAAGGAAGCATTTAATATTGATAATTTATACAACAAAAAATTATGCAAAAGAAACTAAAATTTAAACGATATATCGACAATTCCAATGTATCGCGTTTCCGGTTCTGGATACAAATCATTTCGTTTTTCATATTTGTTTACGGAGGATATTTCTTTATTGAAATTGCATCGCGTTTACCGATTTTTTCCTGTCCTTATGTACAGGGCAGTCCGGGCGGATGCTACCTTATCGGCATACAGCATGAACTGAATACTACATGGAGTTCCTTGTGGGGTTTTCGCGGAATAGCCATTTTAACCAGTTTGGCAACTTTTCTTGTCTTTTTCATTTTTTTGAACAAAGCATGGTGCGGTTTTGTCTGTCCGTTAGGAACTTTGCAAGATTGGATTACCAAATTGCGTAAATTTTTCGGATTTAGCTTTACGCGATATGATGAAATGAGTTTTAAAAGGCTGAAATCAATCAAATATATACTTTTGGTTTTGTTGATATTAATTCCGCTGGGAATCAGAAATACATTTTTCGGCATACCTCTGCCGCATGGGATGCACACGCCATTTTGCCAGATTTGTCCGGCACGGATTATTTTACCTTTATTTACAGGCGATACTTCACAAATTTTTATAGACTTTACCGATACAACCACAATCATAATGACATCATTGGGGATGATGAGTGCGGCAATTTTTCTGGTCGGATCTTTTGTTAAAAAGCGTTTCTTTTGCTTTTTCTGCCCGATGAGTGCCCTGCAATTCATTTTCTCAAAAATCAGCCTTTTGCGCATGACCAAAGACGGAGATAAATGTACGCGTTGCGGAAACTGTTACCGTGTTTGTGATGTAGGTATTCGTGAAATTGCAGATGACATTATCAGTAAAAACATTGTAAAAGATGATTGTATGCTTTGCGCAAAATGTGTGGAAGCCTGCCCCGAAGACGATTGTCTGAAAATCTCTTTTGCGGGAATACCCTTATTTAACGCATCGCAAGAAGGCTTTTTTAAACGGTACGGACAAACCGACTTAAATGAATTAAACGAATTAAACAAGCAAAAAAATGAAAGTAAATAGCGACCGGTACGAACGGATGAAAAAAACGGGAAGCATCCATTATGCCATGGAAATAAAGAAAAATTTGGCGGAAATTACCGATGATTTTCCCGACAATCCGGAAAATATGGAATATTTTTACAAACGATTTGAAGAATATACCACAGGCAATTTGCACGAAGGCAAAAAAGTAATTGCATCAATGTGTGTGCATGTACCTTTGGAACTGATTTACGCTACGGGTGCAACTCCCGTTAGGATTTGTGCCGGTGCTTATGCTACCGACCAAATTGGTGCCGAATTTCTGCCTGCAAAAACCTGCCCGATGGTAAAATCAACGCTTGGAGCTGTTTATTTGGATATTTTACCCGGAAACATTAAGCCTGAGCTTATTGTAAACCCGACTACTTGCGACCAAAAGAAAAAAATGGGCGAAATTGCCGAAGAAATCGATAAGCCTTTTTTTACTTTGGAAGTTCCACCGACAAAAGACAGCGAAGAAGCACGCCAATACTGGAATCGTGTAGTTAAAAAGTTTGTAAAAAAGCTGGAACAAACCACCGGCACAAAACTTACAAGGCGCAGACTGAAAAAAGCCATTAAAACCGTAGCTAAAGCACAGGCTGTTTATCGCCGTTTTGACCATTTGCGCCGCAAAGCACCGGTAATTTACGGAAAAGATGCCATTTTGGTAACCAATTCGTATTTTTTTGATGATATAGAAAGTTGGACAGAACATGTGGAAAAACTGAATAAAGAACTGGAAGAACGCATTGAACAACAAAAAACTATTGGCAAAGCCAATTCGCCGCGCATACTACTTACCGGTTCGCCTACAATTTTTCCGAACATGAAGCTGCCTTTGCTTATAGAACAATTGGGCGGAATTGTGGTAACCGAAGAGTTTTGTTCAACCAGCCGAATGATTTGGGACACAGTAGCTGTGGACGAATGGTTTCTTTACGATATGGTGCCTGCCGTGGCAGATCGCTACCTGAAACCTTCAACCTGCCCGAACTTTACACCGAATACGGATAGAGAACGAAAACTGTTGCGCGACATCAAAGAATTTCAAGTGGACGGAGTAATTTACCAAACCTTTACCGGCTGCCAGCTATACGATATGGAATCGCGCCGAATTGGAAAAATATTGGAAGAAAACGGTATTCAAACTTTGTATATTGAATCGGATTACAATCCCGATGATTTCGGACAATTAACCACACGATTAGAAGCATTTTTGGATTCATTAAAAAATAAAAAGTAAATATGGCATATTTTGTAGGAATAGATATTGGCTCAACCACCATTAAGATTGCAATTATCGATGAAGAAAAGAACATTGTAGCAAAAGGGAATGCTCCAACCGGAAGCCGTTTTAATCAAAATGCTGTGGATGCGCTTGATTTATTGCTTTTTCGGAATAAACTGAGCAAAGAAGATATTGCTTATACGGTTTCTACCGGATACGGGCGTAAACTGTTTAAAGACAGTGATGAAAATGTAAATGAGATTACCGCCAATGCGGTTGGGGCACGCGAAATGAAAAACGGTGTGGAAATACGCACCATCATTAATGTCGGCGGGCAAGATACCAAAGTTATTTTACTGGATAAAAACGGAGACATCAGCAATTTTGTAATGAACGACAAGTGCGCTGCCGGAACCGGACGTTTTTTGGATATTGCGGCACGCAATCTGGAAGTGGATGTCATTGAATTAGGCGATTTACATTACGAAGCCAAAGATACACCGCTGCCTGTAAACAGTACTTGTGCCGTATTTGCCGAATCGGAAATTATTTCGCTTTTGGCTGCCGGACACAAAACCAGTGAAATTGTTTCGGGTATTCATTATTCCGTTGCGCGAAGAATAGCCCGATTGGCAAGTCGTGTACGCATTGAAGACGGAGTGTTGTTTGATGGTGGAGCTGCCCTTAACAAAGGCATGGTAGAAGCTTTGGAAAATGAACTTATGCGCGAAATTCACATACATGAGTTTCCGCAATGCACTACGGCTATCGGGGCTGCACATATTGCA
>JALWNR010000303.1 GCA_027083715.1 Bacteroidales bacterium | reverse complement strand
CTTGCATTTTTAAAAGCTCTAACTTCTGCTTCGAGCAAATCAAAAAAAGCAATTTTTCCTTCTTTAATTTTGTTTAGCTTGTAGCTAAATTGAGGTATTTCTTTTTTTTTCAAGGTTCCAAAATACTTTTGCACATACATAATTCTTCTTTGTTCGGGAACATTCCCTGCAAAAATGAGATAACTGTTATTGGGTCGATAAAATGTACTGAAGTAACTTTCGTATTTGCTTATCAGTAAAGAGCTTATCTCATCTTCCTTAGCATGTAGATTTTCCGGCGAATTGGTTCCGTAAATAATTTTTTTTGTGATGCTTTCAAGTTTATAATCTATTGAAGTGTTCAGGCTGTCAAGAATTAATTTATCTTTTTGTTTAATGTTTTTCAGTTGCGAAGCTGTTAATAATGGTTCTTTTAAAAATCCGGAAAGTAAAAAAACAGCAGTATCCAGATTTTCAACAGGGCAAGTCAGAAAATATCCGTAAAGATCTTTTTCCAATTTAAATTTAAATCTATTGAGCTTTTCAGAATTCCAGCCCGGAGGAAGATTTAAGATTTTGCTTTTACGTACAATTTGTTCAATTTCAATAAATGCCCTGTACTGCTTGGAAGCAACTAGAGGAATATCAGTGTAAAGTCTTAGGGAAACCTTTGCAGTATCATTGGTTTGTAAATTAATAATAGTAAAACCATTTTCTAACCTATTGGCAGAATAATCTTTGAGTTTTTGCAAATCAAAATCTGTATTTTGTGCTTTGGCTGATAACACAAAAAAAATAAACAAAGTGCTTATTATCAGTTTTTTAATTTTCAAAATTATTATTTTATGGATAATTCAATAGGCGAAGATGTTTTCCTACTGAATATTTTTAATGTTTAATCAGATTTTGTATAAATAGTTTGGGTTGGGAATGCAAATTCCAGTTTATTTTCGTTAAACTTTTTTAATATTTCCATATTCATCTCCGAAATGGTTCCGTAAATATCTTTCCCTTTTTTTATATAATACACAAAACGTACCACCATTGCAAAATCACCAAATTGATTAAAAGCGGCTACTACATTATCATCTTCAACCGAAGGGTTTTCTTTAGCAATTTCTTTTAATATATCCATAGCTTTTTGCATTTGATCGGGAGTAGTGTCATAGGTTAAACCTAAATCTACCACCATTTTACGAGCAGCTTCCGAGCTGACGTTTTCAATGGCTTCGTTGGCAAAAGTAGCATTAGGAATGGTTACAATTCTTCCTTCAAGAGTTTTCAAACGAGTACTTCGGATACCTATTTCTTGTACGGTACCATCAAATCCACTTATACGAATACGATCGCGAATAGTAAAAGGTTTATCGGCAAAAATGGTGAATCCGCCAAAAAGGTTGGCCACTGAATCTTTGGCTGCCATTGCAAAAGCCAAACCACCAATACCTAAACCGGCTACCAAAGCACCTACATCATATCCTGCATTATTTAAACCTACTACAATAGCAATAGCCCAGACCGTAATTTTTATACCTTTACGTGCAATTGGTAAAAGTTGATCGTCTAAATCGCTTTCTGATTTTTCAACTAAGGGTTGTAAATATTCATTTACCAAGGCATCAAAAAGGCGGGTAATCAACCATGCAATATTAAATGTGATGAGAATATAATAAACATTTTTGATAAATTTTTCCCACCATTCGCTAATATCCAAATAAGCTATTCCATACCAAACCCCTGCTATTATGATGGCAAAAACAATGGGTTCTTCTATCATGTCAATAATGATATCGTCAATCCGTGATTTGGTTTTTTTTGTAAATACTTTTAAAGTGCGCGAAAAAATAAAGAACAGTAATTTACCTAAAAGTACTGAACCAACAATAATTGATAAAGCAATAGCCCACTCACCAATGGTGTTGTTGTAGAATTGTTTTGATAAAAATTCTTCCATAAATAATATTTAAAAGGTTTATGCAAAAATAGTAAAATAAATAATTCTTAACAGAAAAAGCCCCAAAGGGGCTTTCTTAAATTTTAATGATTAAATATTAATTACCATTTATAAATCCAAAAGGTAAGATCATTGTATTTTTCGCGTGCACGTTTAACTGCTTTTTGTGCATTTGTTTTTTCAACATAAGATGAAATAGCTACCCGGTTATAACCGTTTACTTTGGGTAAAATCATGGGTTTATAACCTTCTTTTTCAAAATAGTTGCTTAAATTTTGTGCATTGCTGAATTTTTTAAAACTTCCTACAACAATATAGAATTTCTCTTGATGAATTTTAGGCTCTTCTTTAACAACTTCTTCTTTAACCGGTTCTTCCTGTTTAGTTTCTTCTACTTGAGAAGTTTCATTTTCTTGTTCGTTTACCAATTCCGGAGTAATATTATCATCCGGCATTTGCATGTTTTCAGTACTGTCGGTTGGGTCAAATTCTCCTTCGTCAATGAATTCATTATCACCTCCGTATGCCATTGAAGTATCAGAAGTTTCATCATAAACTTCAGCATTTTGATCGGTTTGTTCTGTAGTTTCTTCTTTAGCACCACATGCACTAAAAAGAACCGCAAAGAAAAAAGCTATTATCAGGCTAATGTGTTTCATTTTACTCTTATTTTAATGGATTAAAGTGGTAAAAGTACGAAATATTAAATTATTCGCCAAGAACAATGTACATTTTTCTATGATTTTTTGTTTTATAGCAAAAAGGTATCAGCTTATTTTTTGTAAAAAGTATTAAATTTTTATTCTTTGTATCAAAAATAATCCTTAATTCATAAAAGTGGATATTTGTATCTTAAAATAATTTGTATATTTGATTTTAAAATAGTTCAATAATTACTTAAAATAATATGAATATTGGTATTGCTATCGGTAGAATTGGAGGAGTTGACGGAGTTGCCCTTGAAACCGAAAAGTGGATTGAAGTGCTCGGGCGTATGGGGCACAAAGTTTTTATTATTTCAGGAGAATTTCAAAATTGGAAAATTAATCCTGAAAGAGATACTTTGGTAAAAGAAATGTCCTTTTTTGACCCTTCCTGTCAATGGGATCAAGAAAATGCTTTTTTTGAACCGGATGAAGACCCAATGGAACTTTTGTATCATGTGGATAATTACTCCAATATTATTGCCAATAAAATGATAGACTGGTTGCAAAAAAATAAGATTGATATTCTTATTTCAGAAAATGCATCGGCTCTGCCGGCGCATCTTTCAATGGGTTTGGCAATTAAAAAAGTAGTTATTCGTACACGAATAAAAACCATTTCACACGATCATGATTTTGCTTGGGAGCGTGGCGATCGATATGTTTCTCCTTTTCAGGAAATTAATGAATTTGTTGCAGATACTTTTCCTTTGCACGAGCCTAATGTGGTTAATGCGGTGATTAATACCAATGCAAAAAAAGTTTTATGGGAAAAATTTGGGAAAGAGGCTGTGGTAGTACCCAATGTTATGGATTTTGATAAACCTTTTGGGCAAAAATCAGAAACAAATGGAAGTTTGCGTTATGAACTGGGTTTAAAAGATGATGATATTTTACTATTTCAAGTTACTAGAATTGTACGGCGAAAAGGAATTGAAACGGCGATTGAGTTAGTGCATCGTTTACATGATCCGCGCATTAAGCTAATCATTACCGGAAGCCATGCTGATGATGAAGGAAGTGTTTATTATAATGAGCTTGTTTCACTAATTGATAAATTGGATTTAGACGATCAGGTGATTTTTGCCGCTCATATTATCAATCATAAAGGAGAGCTTGGTGGAATGGGAAATACTTATTCATTATCTGATGCCTATGCGAATGCTAATTCATGTACTTATTTTAGTACTTACGAGGGTTTTGGAAATGCTTTTGTAGAAGCGGTTTTAGCTAAAAAGCCTATTTATGTAAATAACTACAAACCTGTTTATTGGCCTGATATTGGCAGTAAAGGGTTTAAAACCGTAATGATTGAAGATGGTATATTAACTGATGAGGCTGTGAAAAATATTGCCGAAATTATTTATAATGAAAAATTAAATCGTGAAATTGCTGAATTTAATTGGAAATTGGGTAAAAAGTATTTCTCTTTTGATACTTTACAAGAGAAATTAGAAGAAATTATTAGTAAGTTTTAGCTTTATAAATCATCAATTTCTTTTTTTGAAAGTTTTGTTTTTTGCATGATAATTTCAGTAGCAACACCGCTATCTTTCAATGTTCTTGCTAAATCATAAATGATTTTTTGTTGCTGAGCTCTTAATTTTCGTTCGTTTTCCAATTCTTCGGAGGTCTTTTCCAATTCTTCGGAGGTTTTTTCCAATTCTTCGGAAGTTTTTTCTAATTCTTGTTTAATAAAACTAATGGTATTGTCTCTTCTTATCAATTCAGCTAAATATTCGTCTTCAGCATTCATTTGTTCTTCAAGTTCAGGATTTTCTGCATCTGCAGCTTTAAGGCGATTAATTACCCGCTCTAAAAATCCCGGAAAAATTCTTTTAACAAGTAATAGACGGTGTTTATTTTCAGGGTTTTGTGCTTGTTGATCAAAAAGTTTCAATAATGAGTACAATTTGGTTTTATATTCATTATTTTCATAATCTGATTTTTCAATATTTTTAATATTGGGCAGTTGTACCA
>JALWNR010000302.1:3818-4629 GCA_027083715.1 Bacteroidales bacterium | reverse complement strand
ACATTAATCAATAAAAAACATCAGGAATATTTTGAAAAATTAAAAAGTGAACAACAAAATAACCTGAAAGCTAAAACTTTACTTTGTGAAAAAGTAGAGGAAATTAATGAAATGGAAATTAACTCACCAAAAGAGTGGGAAGAGCAATCAAAAGAAGTTATTGAACTGCAAAGACTTTGGAAACTAATTGGTTTTGCACCCAAAAAAGATAATAATAAAATTTATACACGTTTTCGCAAAGCTTGTGATCATTTTTTTAATACTAAACGAGAGTTCTATTCAAAACATAAAGAAGAAGAAATTAATAACCTTCAATTAAAAACTGAACTATGCATTCAGGCAGAAAGCATGCAAGATAGTACCGAATGGAGAAAGACCACAGAGCTTTATATTGAATTGCAAAAAAAATGGAAAACGATTGGACCTGTTCCTCGCAAAGACAAAGATGTTATTTGGGAACGATTTAGAACAGCATGCAATAAGTTTTTTAACAATAAAGCTGATTATTATAAATCATTAGACAGTAAACAAGATGAAAATCTGGAACTAAAAAAGGCAATTATTGCAAAATTGCAAAATTTTGAATTTTCAGAAAATAATTCGGAAAATTTTGAACAATTAAACAAACTGCAAAAAGAATGGACAGAAATAGGTTATGTTCCTATTAAATTTAAAGATGAAATTCAAAACGAATACAAAATTGCTTTAGATAAAGTTTTTGAAAAATTAGATTTGAACGAAACGGAAAAAATGAAATTAAAATTTCGTTCTAAACTTGAAAATCTAAAAAATTCTCCAAAGTCAAGAGGCA
>JALWNR010000302.1:0-3808 GCA_027083715.1 Bacteroidales bacterium | reverse complement strand
ATTAGAAAAGCTAAAAAGCGACATTGTTCTTTGGGAAAACAACATTGGATTTTTTGCAAAATCAAAAAATGCAGAATCGATGATTAAAGAATTTGAAGAAAAAATAGATAATGCAAAAACAAGAGCCAAAATTTTGCAAGAAGAATTATACATGATTGATGATCTATTAGAATAATTACTTATAAACTGAATATTAAAGTGAATACAAAATATATTTTTGTTACGGGTGGAGTAAGTTCATCGCTTGGGAAAGGGATTATTTCCGCATCATTAGCCAAACTTTTACAAGCAAGAGGTTATTCGGTAACTATACAAAAGCTTGATCCATATATCAATATTGATCCGGGAACCTTAAACCCCTATGAACATGGAGAATGTTATGTAACTGATGATGGTGCTGAAACTGATTTGGATTTAGGACATTATGAACGCTTTTTGAACGTGCCTACATCACAGGCAAATAATGTTACTACAGGTAGAATTTATCAATCGGTAATTGAAAAAGAACGCAGAGGTGATTACTTGGGAAAAACAGTACAAATTATACCGCACATTACAGATGAAATTAAACATCGGATAAAGATACTTGGTAATAAATACAAATATGACTTTGTAATTACTGAAATAGGCGGCACCGTAGGTGATATTGAATCCTTACCTTATATTGAAGCAGTGCGACAATTGCGCTGGGAGATGCCTGATGAAAGTCTGGTAATCCATTTAACATTGGTTCCCTATCTTGCCGCATCGGGTGAATTAAAAACAAAACCCACCCAGCATTCGGTAAAATTATTATTGGAAAACGGTATTCAACCTGACATTCTGGTTTTACGTACTGAACATGAATTATCAAAAGAAATTCGTGCAAAAGTTGCCCGTTTTTGTAATGTAGATATTAAATCGGTTATTCAGTCAATTGATGTATCTACAATTTATGAAGTTCCTATAAAAATGAGCGAAGAAGAACTTGATGTTCAGGTACTTTCAAAATTAAAAATTTCGTTTAAAGACAAGCCGGAGTTAAAGCAATGGAAAACATTTTTGCAAAAAAGACAAAATGCAAAAGAGCCTATTGAAATTGCTCTTGTCGGAAAATATATTGAATTACATGATGCCTATAAATCAATAGTAGAATCTTTTGAACATGCAGGCGCTACAAACGAAGTAAAAGTAAAAATAAAGTGGGTAGTCGCAGAAAAAGTTACACGAAAAACTGCTGGTGATTTATTAAAAAATGTAAGTGGTATTTTAGTAGCTCCTGGCTTTGGATTAAGAGGTGTAGAAGGTAAAATTCAAGCTGTAAAATATGCGCGTGAAAATAAAATACCTTTTTTAGGTATTTGTCTTGGAATGCAATGTGCTGTAATTGAATTTGCAAGAAATGTTTTAAACTTACAGGAAGCTCATTCAACCGAGATGCTGCCAACAACACCACATCCGGTAATTGACATCATGGAAGAACAAAAAAGTATTACAAATATGGGTGGTACCATGCGTTTGGGTTCATATTCTTGTAAAATAAAGAAAAACTCAAACGTTTTTAAAGCCTATAATCAAGATTTAATAGATGAACGACATAGGCATAGATATGAATTTAACAACACCTATCAGGATGAATATGAAAAAGCGGGAATGAAAGCAACAGGAATAAACCCCGATTCAAATTTGGTGGAAATTATAGAAATTGAAAATCATCCATGGTTTGTTGGTGTTCAGTTTCATCCTGAATATAAAAGCACGGTACTAAATCCACATCCACTTTTTGTGAGTTTTATAGCCGCAGCATATAAATATAAACAATCAAATAAAAATTAATAAAAATTAAAAATAGGAAAAGTAAAGATGGATAAAAATCAGATAACCGGTATTGTACTGATTGCACTAATACTTATTGGGTACAGTTACTTTACAAAACCAACAGAAGAGCAGATAGAAAAAGCAAGGCAGGAAAAGTTGCGTCAAGATTCGTTAATAAGGGTGCAGGAAAAACAAGAAAAAATACAAGCTGCAAAGTTTGAAACTCAAAAAAACGACTCGTTAAATTCAGAAACTATTATTTTAAGTGATACAACAAAAGTTGATTCAACTCAAATCAAACACATAAAAGAATCCTTTGGCTCGTTTGGTGAAGCTGCAATTGGAAAACAAGAATTTTTTATTCTTGAAAATAAGAACATTAAGTTGAAAATATCTACCAAAGGAGGAAGACCCTACTCTGTTGAAATGAAAAAATATAAAAAATATGATTCTACGGAATTAGTACTATTCGATGGTGATAGTACAATTTTCGGGATGAACTTTTTTGCCGAAAATCGTAAAATTTCAACAAATGATTTGTTTTTTGTAGCTCAAAGCGATGAAAAAATAATTAATGCATCGCAATCAGAGAAAAAAGCGGTTTTTAGATTATATGCAGGTGAAAATCAGTATATTGAATATACGTACACATTAAAACCAGAAAGCTATTTAGTTGATTTTGACATTCATTTCGTTGGAATGGATAAAGTAATTGCAAAAAATGCAGGTTTTATTGATTTTAATTGGTACGTAAATATTCCGAGTTTGGAAAAAGGTTGGTCATGGGAAAACCGATATACAGAACTTTATTGGAAATATTTTCAAGACGAAGTAGATTATCTTTCAGCTTCATCAGAGTTAGATGAAAAAAATATTACAACACGCATACGTTGGATTGCCTATAAACAGCAATTCTTTTCATCAATTCTTATTGCAAAAGAACCAATTTTAAGTGCAAAATTAAAATCAGAAATGTTTTCTGAAAATCATAAGTATTTAAAAAAGTTTAACTCTGACATGAGTATTGAATACAATGGAGGAAGTGATGAAAAACTTAGTTTTGCACTGTATTACGGTCCAAACAAATATAATATTCTTAAAAATATTAATGTAGTAGAAAATGAAAAATTAGCATTAACTGAGATACTTCCGTTAGGATGGAAGATTTTCCGATGGATTAATATATTTGCAATTATTCCTCTGTTTGATTTTCTAGGTAGATTCATATCAAATTACGGAATAATTATTTTGTTGATGACCATAATTATAAAAATGGTATTATTCCCGTTCACATATAAATCTTATGTTTCATCTGCAAAAATGCGTGTATTAAAACCTCAAATTGATGAAATTAATAAAAAAATACCCAAAGATAAAGCCATGGAGCGTCAACAAGCAACTATGGCCCTTTACCGGAAAGCAGGAGTTAACCCGATGGGCGGATGTTTGCCCATGTTGTTTCAGATGCCTATTTTGCTGGCAATGTTCTACTTTTTCCCTTCATCCATTGAGCTAAGACAACAATCATTTCTTTGGGCACATGATTTATCAAGTTATGATTCAATTTTAAGCTTGCCCTTTACCATTCCGTTTTACGGAAATCATGTAAGTTTATTTACACTTTTGATGGCTGTTTCCATGATTTTTAGTACAAAAATGAACAGTAGTCAAATGCAAGGTTCCAGCGAACAGATGCCCGGAATGAAAATGATGATGTATATGATGCCGGTAATGATGTTACTTTGGTTTAATCAATACTCAGCAGGTTTGAGTTATTATTATTTCCTTTCAAACATTATTACTATCGGACAAACAATGATTATTAGAAAATATGTTGATGACAATAAAGTTTTACTAAAATTAAATGAAAACAAAAAGAAACCCAAAAAGAAATCTAAATTCCAGGCTAAGCTTGACGAAATGGCTAAACAGCAAAGAGAACAAGCTAAAAAAAATCCTAAAAAAAGATAATATTAAGTATTAAGCAATACTAAAAAGGCAGTCTAAATAG
>JALWNR010000301.1:2348-4631 GCA_027083715.1 Bacteroidales bacterium | reverse complement strand
AGAAGACTGTCATGTGCAATATATGAATCCTGCTGCACAAAATAGGTTTGGAGCTGTTAAAAAGGCAGAACTCTGCCACAAGGTATTGTTTAAACAAAATAAAAAGTGTGAGTGGTGTGGGTTTCATGATCGAAATAAATCGGGAAACTCTTACAAAGAAATAAAACACCCAATTGATGGACGTATTTATATCGTATCTAATTCACGTATTTTAAATAATGACGGGAGCTCCTTTTTAATGTCTGTTTACAGAGATGTTACCGAACTGCGAAAAGCAGAACGTGAACGTTTAAAATTTTTAGACACACTCGAAGCCAGTTTAAATGAAATATTTATTTTTGATTTTGAAACTTTAAAATTTCAATTTGTTAATCAAGGTGGAATAAATCATTTAGGATACAGCATTGAAGAATTTAAAAACATGACTCCTTTGGATGTTGCTCCTGAGCTTGATAAAGTTTCATTAGATAAAATATTAACACCTTTGGCAAAAGGAAAACAAAAAAAGATAATTTTTGAAACTACTCATAAAAGAAAAGACGGTAGTTATTATCCTATTGAAGTTCATTTACAATTGATTTTGCAAGAGGGCGAAAAATTTTATTTAGCGGTAATCAATGATATATCAGAAAGAGTAAAAAACGAAAAAACTATTAGGAAATTATCAACCGCAATTAGTCAAAGTCCTTTATCTGTAATTATTACAGACCCCGAAGGGAAAATTGAATTTGTAAATCCTAAGTTTACTGAAATAACTGGTTATAGTTTTGAGGAGATTAAAGGTAAAAACCCTAATATTTTAAAATCGGAATATCATAGCCAAAAGTTTTTTGAAAATCTTTGGAAAACGATTAATAACGGAGGTATTTGGCATGGTGAGTTTTTAAACAAAAAAAAGGATAACTCCTATTATTGGGATGATGCTGTAATTGGACCGGTAAAAAACGAAAAAGGAGAAATTATTAACTTTATCGGACTACAACAAGACATTACCGAACAAAAACAATTATCGGAACGTTTAAAAATTAAAACAGAACAAATAGAAAGTATTTTTAATAATGTAAAAGATATTATTTATTCAATAGATATTGCAAAAAATAAGCTTAATAATAAAGTAATACAAATTTCACCTTCCTGCAAGGATATTTTAGGTTATGAACAAGAGGAATTTTACAAAAATCCTACACTTCTTACTGACATTATTTATCCTGCCGACAAAAAAAATGCAATAATTTCAAAAGAAAATTTTACTAAAAAAGAAACTTATAATTTAAAATATAGGATTATTAATGCAAACGGAGAAATTAGATGGGTAAACAATAAAATCACTCCACGCTTTAATAAATTAGGAGAACTTGTCAGGATAGATGCTTCAATGTCTGATATTACAAAAAGTCAAATACTTCAAAAATCATTAAAACAAGCACTTGAATTTAATGATCGGATTATTAAAACATCAGGAATAGGAATTCTCATGTTTGATAAGGATGGAACATGTATTTCGGTTAACAAAAATGCTGCTAAAATTTTCGGTTATACAAAGGAAAAATTCTTAAATCAAGATTTTAGGAAAATAGCTCAAGAAGCCGGATTAATCGAAGATGCACAAAGATGTTTAAAAACGCAAACTGAAATTAAAAAAATTGTTAAGCTCAAAAACAGACAAAAAAAATATCTATGGATAGATATTCATTTTAGTACCTATTATGTGGATGATAAACTTAAACTGTTAATTCTTATCAAAGATATTAGTAAAATAAAGTTTGCCGAACGAGAAGTTCAGCAAAAAGCTTTAGAACTGCGAAATCTTGTTCAAACAGTAAACACACCAATTTTTGGTTTGGATATGAACGGTAGAATTAATGAATGGAATAGTGCGGCTCAAAAACTTACAGGGTATTCAAAAACCGAAGTTTTAAATAAAGAATTTGCCGAAATTTTGTTTGTAGGTAATGAAAAAAGAGTTGTTAGAGGGTTAATTGTTGAGTCTATTCTTGGGTTTGGAGTTCCTGATTCAGAGTTGCAAATTAAAGCAAAAGATGGAAAGTTAATAAAAATGATGATGAATATTAATACACATAGAAATATTGAAGGAAAAGTTATTGGTGTTATATGCGCAGGACAAGACATTACAAGGATGGTAGATTATAGAAGTAAATTAGAAAAAAAAGTAAAAAAACGTACCAAAAAATTAAAAAAAGCTTTAGAAAAAGAAAAAGAGCTTAGTTTATTAAAATCTAAATTTGTTTCAATGGCATCGCATGAATTTAGAACTCCGTTGGC
>JALWNR010000301.1:0-2338 GCA_027083715.1 Bacteroidales bacterium | reverse complement strand
CAAAGATAGTCTCTTTGGCGAAAAAAGAGAATTGGATTGTTGTAGAGATGGATGCAGGTTTTGTTAAAAAATATTGGGAAAGGATGGACGATGATAACCGATTAAAAAAACTGTCAAAAATAGAAGAACAAGTTAAACATATGACCAGCCTCTTGAATGATGTTTTAACTATCGGAAAAATTGATGCCGGACAAATTAAGTTTAATCCTCAAAGTGTTAATTTTAATGAGTTTATAGAGGCTATTTTTGAAGAAGTTCAGAATGTTACCAACTACTCTCACGAAATAAGAATACAAAATATCTGTAATTTGGATAAAATATATATTGACGAAAAATTGGGAAGAAATATTTTTATTAATCTTTTATCAAATGCTATTAAATTTTCGCCGGAAAAAAAGTTTATTGAGTTTAAGTGTTCTTCAAATAAAGAATTTTTAACTTTTGAAATCAAAGATTATGGCATTGGAATAAAAAAAGAAGATTTAGCGCATATATTTGAACCTTTCAGGCGTGGAGCCAATACGGATACCATTCAGGGAACCGGTTTAGGACTTGCTATTGTTAAAGAATCAGTTGAAAAACATAAGGGCAATATACATGTAGATTCAGAACTGGGCAGAGGAACTACATTTACTGTGAATTTACCGATTGTTCCGGCTGAAAAACTGGATAATGCTTCGGCGATTAGTGCCTAAATCGGGATGTGTAAATTTTCAGCTTCTAAAAATAAGTAAAAATACCTATTTTATGTAGGGCATCACTTTATAAGTATTTATGTCAGTAATAATACATTTAAAACACTTTAATTTTGTAATACCTTAAATCCGCAGGTATGTTTGTAGTAAAAGATACTTGCAGATTTAAGGTAATAATACATTTCATAATTTATGAATCTTAGACCTATGATTTAATTATTATGGTATAAATTAAGTTCTTAAAATGAAAATGTATGGATCGTGGTAGATTGTAATTATTTATTAATAATGCGGATTAAGGCTTAAGTTATGTTTTTAAAGAAAAAAGTTGTAATGTGCTGTATGCGATACTGTTGTGGCTTAGTCCTGAAAGGACGATATATTTTAGCCCCGTATGAAGCGAAGCAAAATGTGGGGTTTGGTAACCGTTAAATTATTTTCAACCCTTAATTCACATTAATAAATAATTTGTAGCTTTCTAATTGGTTATTGTTTGAAATCGCCAAATTTGATATAAAAACTTTTCGCAGGGTAGATGTAATAGGAGAGTAAATTTGGCGATTTATGCAAAAACTATCAAATCGTTTGAATACAATTGATTGGTAGATGAAACATTAATGTTAAATAATTAAACAGCTAAAATTACAATAAATCAGGATGCCTGAATTTTTCCGGATAATAATTAAAATGTTGGGTAAATATGAAAAAGATTTTAGTTGTAGAGGACACAATATCCGTAAGAGAGGAAATTTGTGATATTCTTAGAATTGAAAATTATGAAGTGTTTGAAGCAGCCAATGGATATCAAGCATTAGCTTTGGTTCAAAGAACAAACCCTGATTTAATTATTACAGATATTCTAATGCCTCATTTAAATGGTTTTAAATTAATAAGTGAGTTAAAGAAATTAAAAACAGGCAAAAATATTCCAATAATAGTGCTTACCGCCAAAGCTGAAAAATCTGATTTGAAACATGGGTTAAAACTCGAGATAAAAGATTATTTAGTTAAACCTCTAAGTATTTCAGTGTTAATAGATGCGGTTAGAAACAGGCTTGCTTAATATATAGTATTTTTTCAAAAATTCATTGAAATAATAATAAAAAATTGGAATATTATTTAGGATTGAATTGTTTAATAAAATGAATTATAATAACAACATATTAGAAAAACCTTTGAATATTGCCCTTGATGTATCTGTACTGTACGTTGAAAGCGACAAAAATACACAATTGGCAATGATTAGGTTTTTGAAAAAAAAAGTAAGTCGGCTAATTATTGCTGAAGATGGGAAAGAAGGTATTGATTTATTTTTTAAACACAGACCCGACATTTTAATTGTTGACATCAATCTGCCAATAATAAACGGCTTAGAAATGATTAAAAAGATTCGTAACAAGACAGCTACTAAAATATATGTTACAAGTGCATATTCTGATAGAGAAAACTTATTGGATGCTATTGATGCAGGAATAGATCATTTTTTGGTTAAGCCTATTAATTTTGAAAAACTAGGAGAATACCTAAATAAAGATTATGAGGAGAAAAGACTTAAACAACAACAGGCACAACAAACATCAAAAAATAAAAAATCAGAAATATATTTTAAAGAATTGTTTAATAATTCTTTAGTAGGGATATAC
>JALWNR010000300.1 GCA_027083715.1 Bacteroidales bacterium | reverse complement strand
ACGTATTGGTAATAAACATATTGTAATGTAACTGTAACAAAAGCGGTGAATTTTGCGGGTTAAGAACCGAACCGCTGCCTTTATACGGTAGCGGTTTTTTATTTTGCAAATCTTTCTAATTAAAAAAAGATGAACACAAAGGCAATTTTAACCATTGGGCTATTAATTCTTTCAAATACTTTTATGACCATTGCGTGGTACGGGCATTTAAAGTTTGCCGAATGGGATAAATTTAGCAAATTAAGCATTTTTGCAATCATTTTAATCAGCTGGGCAATAGCATTGTTTGAGTATATGTTTCAGGTGCCAGCCAACAAAATTGGATTTAAGGAAAACGGAGGTCCTTTTTCCTTAGTTCAACTCAAAGTAATTCAAGAAGTTATAACTCTGATAGTATTTGCTGTATTCACTCTGCTATTTTTCAAAAACCAAGCACTTAAATGGAATCATCTGGTGGCTTTTATGTTTTTGGTTTTGGCTGTGTATTTTATGTTTAAAGAATAAATTTTAGCCTTAAACCATTTTTTTTATCTTTGGTGCATTCAAAAAATCAAAAGATATAGATATGCAGACATTTCAGGAAATCCTCTCATCCATTGATTCTCATATTGGTGGTTCTCAATGGTTTGTGTTTTTACTACTTGGAACAGGCTTGTTTTTTACCATTTATCTTAAATTTCCGCAAATCAGATATTTTAAACATGCGCTTCGCATAGTTAAAGGCAGCTACGATAAAAAAACCGACAAAGGCGATACTTCACATTTTCAGGCATTAGCTACCGCATTATCGGGAACGGTGGGAACAGGAAATATTGCAGGTGTTGCGTTTGCAATCTATCTGGGCGGACCCGCAGCCTTGTTCTGGATGTTGGTAACAGCCGTATTGGGGATGACCACCAAGTTTGTCGAAGTTACCCTTTCGCATAAATATCGCGAAACGGACGAGCAAGGACTTATTGCCGGCGGACCCATGTACTACATGAAAAATGCATTGAATATGAAATGGCTGGCTGCCATTTTTGCGATAGCTACTGTTATTTCTTCTTTTGGAACCGGAAATTTACCGCAAATTAACAGTATTTCAAACTCAATATATACCACTTTTGGCATTCAACATTATATTACCGGCGGGATTTTAGCTGTTCTGCTGGGGATTGTCATTATCGGAGGAATTAAACGTATTGCAAAAGTTACCGAAAAGCTGGTGCCCGCAATGGCAATCATTTATTTTATCGGTGCTTTGTCGGTAATTCTTTATAATTATCAAAATATTTTTCCTTCGATTGAAGCAATTTTTGTGGATGTTTTTACCGGAACGGCAGCTGTTGGCGGCTTTTTGGGTGCCAGTTTTGCTTTCGCATTTAACCGGGGAGTAAATCGCGGATTGTTCTCAAACGAAGCCGGTCAGGGTTCTGCTCCGATAGCACACGCAGCAGCCCGTGCCCATGAGCCTGTTTCCGAAGGAATGGTGGCTATTCTGGAACCTTTTATTGATACCATCATTATTTGTTCATTAACCGGTTTGGTGCTTTTATCTTCAGGCGTTTGGCACATGAAGCATGAAAATACTTTTCAGAAAGCCGATATGACCATTTTGGCTGAAAAAATCAATGATGACACCCCTGAGAATAAAGAAAAACTTTTTAAATTTATTGCCGGAAAAGAACAATTACCCCTCTACTCGGGCGATTTGCACATCAGCAACGGAAAAATTGAAGATAATGCTACGATTATTCATGCCCGCTCGGTTGCAGAAGATGTAAAAGTATATTATCAAAACAAAGAATACACAGGTATTTTGAAAATCAGCAATGGAAATATTGCCGCAAATCAGGGGACTAATAATCCCGAACAGTTTAAAATAAACGGTAAATCACTGATGCACAGTGCACCAATGACGGCTTTTGCCTTTACAAAAGGCTTTTTTGGCGATTACGGACAGTATATTGTTTCAATTGGCTTACTTTTGTTTGCTTTTTCCACCGCCATTTCGTGGTCATATTACGGCGGCAGGGCAATCACTTATCTGTTTGGAGCAAAAGCAGTTATATATTACCGGATTTTGTATGTTGCAGGTTTCTTTTTGGCATCATTTGTTGATACAACAATTGTTTGGATATTTTCAGGAATTGCCATTGCATTTATGACCTTGCCCAACTTATTCGGTATTTTAATGCTGCGAAAAGAAATGAAAGAAACCGTAAAACAATACTGGGTAGATTTTAAAAAGGAATATCCTGATGCTAAAATACCGGAAAAAATTAATTAGCAGCTCAGAAAACTTAACTTGTAAATTAAATTTTATCGTATGGATATAAAACAAAAATTCAATAATTACCTGAAAAAGAAGTCAAAATTCAGTATTGCTACCGATATTTTATTTGTGGCATTCATCATAGCCTTAATTTTTCCGGCTTCGCGGATGGAAGTAATGGCTTTCGTGAATAAAATTCGTGTAGCAATTGTTCAGCCATCGGTAAAAAACGATGAAAATACCGTGCAACTTACTGATGAAGACTTTGCCTGGCAGTTTGAGGAAATGAACGGAACTGTTCATCAACTGGACGATTACAAAGGCAAAGTACTGTTTATAAACTTATGGGCTACATGGTGTCCGCCCTGCGTGGCAGAAATGCCCAGCATTCAGGAACTGTATGATAAATTTAAAGACGAAGAACAAATTGAGTTTTTAATTATCAGTAGTGAAAACCCCGAAAAAGTAAAAGCATTTATTCAAAAAAGGGACTTTACTTTTCCCGTAAAAATTGCTCGCTATAAACTGCCGGATGCACTTTACACAAAAAGCATCCCAACAACGTTTTTAATCTCAAAATCGGGGAAAATTGTAGTTAAAGAAGTAGGTGCCGCTAACTGGGGAGGCGACAAAATGGAAAAAATCGTCAGGGATTTGATTTCGGAATAAAATTAAACTTAATATTATGAAAAAGGAAGGATACGGAAAAGTTTATGCGATATCATTCGGGCATTTTGTTCACGATATTTACACCTCATTTTTGTCGCCGGTTTTGCCTTTACTGATTGATAAATTGCAACTAAACTATACAATGGCGGCACTACTTACGGTTGTTCAGCGTTTTCCATCGCTTTTTAATGCACCGGCAGGTTTACTGGCAGATAAAATCAGTTTTCGTTATGCCGTAATTGCAGCCCCGACAGTTTCAGGAATATTTATGAGTATTTTGGGAATTGCTCCCTCGTATATCGTTTTACTAATGATGCTGTTGGTGGTAGGGATTAGTGCCGTTGCTTTTCATATTCCCACACCGGTAATGATAAAAAAAGCAGTTCCTGAAAAAATAGGCTTCGGAATGAGCATGTACATGTTGGGAGGTGAACTGGCACGCACACTGGGTCCTTTAATTGTACTTTCGGCTATATCCCTGTGGGGATTTGAGGGCACCTATAAACTAATTCCTTTATCTGTAGTAACATCAGCCATTTTATGGTACAAGCTGAAAGATTTTTCGATTTATCGAAAAAAAGAAGATAAAAAGCCGGTAAGCGTAAAAAGCATATTGAAAAAATACCAAAAATTTTTCCTGATGATTACCGGATTCATGCTGTTTATATCCTTTATGCGTGCTTCATTATCCGTTTTTCTGCCCACCTACATTACCGATAGCGGAAGCAGCCTTTGGGCAGGTGGTTTTAATCTGGCACTGTACCAACTTGCAGGAGCAATCGGTACATTCAGTTCGGGTATTATTTCCGATAAAATAGGCAGGCGCAACACACTGCTGATTGCAGCTTTCTCAAATCCGGTACTGATGTTGTTTTTTGTATATTTTCAAAATACAATTGTTTCTTATATATTTTTAGCTCTATTGGGTTTTTCTTTGGTTTCGGCAGGTTCCGTATTGCTGGCATTTGTGCAGGATATTCCAACCGACCGACCGGCTTTTTTGAATGGAATTTATATGACGATTAACTTTTTTGTAGGTTCATTCGGTGCATTATTGATTGGCTATATTGGTGATTTTATGGGACTTGAAAAAACATTTTATCTGGCAGCGATTTTTGCAGTAGCAGCCATTCCTTTTTTGTTTTTTTTACCTAAAGGTAAAAGCCATATTGTGAAAGAAAACACTTAATTTCTGCAATTATTTAACACACTTATAGTTAAGGTGTTGAAAGATTTATTTACTCAATTTTTGCATTCAGGACAATACTGATTATCAGTGAGTTATGATTATTAATATTTCTTTTTCTTTGATTTACTTGATTTTATTACAGCCCATATTGTTACGGGAATACCTATAATAAAAAGTATTATTGCAAGAATCAGTTCAGTTGTCATGGTATTTTTATTAATGTTAAATGAGGAACTAGATAGAGTTCCCCAGAATAATTATGCTACAAGTCTTCCTTGATCATCATATTGTCCATAATATACCTCGCCCTGCTATTAATATTTCAAACCAAACACCTGATAAAAAGGGATTTCCCCTATCCGTTTCCTTAATTCCAATAGCATTCATTTCCCGAACGCCAAGTTGTTTTAAATCTGAATGCTTTGAATAAAATGAGAAAACACTTTAACTTTACTATTTTATTTTTTTAATGGTAATATTCTCATCTCTATCCTATATATTTTTTATTTCTTTTTTTTTAATTTTCT
>JALWNR010000299.1 GCA_027083715.1 Bacteroidales bacterium | reverse complement strand
TGCGGTACAATAGCTACTTTTAAACCAAGGCTTTCCATAACACGACCAATTACGGCTGCCCCAAAAGCCGGATGATCAATGTAGGCATCACCGGTAAACAGTACCACATCAACTATATCCCACCCACGCTGCTTTGCCTCTTTTACTGTTACCGGAAGAAATTTATCCATTTATTATTGAGTTAAAAGTTCGTAGTGCTACTCTTCCGAGTTGCTCAGTTAAAAGTTCTTAAAGTTTATAAAGTTGAAAGGTCCAATTAGTTTAAGAGTTGGAAGATTGAATGGTTTAATGATATAATGAACCAGTTACCAGCTACAAGAGACCGACAACCATTTAACAGTTTAACAATTTATCATTAAATCCTAAATCTTTAACTTTACAAACTTCAACTTTATGAACTTTCAACTTTATAAACTATATACTATTTGTTCTTTTCCATATCCTTAATAATATTTACCGCTTGCTCAGGACTAATGCGTTTGGCTATGATTTTTTTATCTTTATCTAAAAGATACAAAACCGGTGTAGAAGAAATGTCGTATTTATCTCTGAAATGCGATATACCAAAAGGCTCCCAAACATTGATAAAAATATCCATATTATGCTCTAGCACAAAATCATACCACTTTTTAATATGATCCGTGTATTTGTGCCATTCGTTAATATTGCGATGCAGGTATATTGCCATAACGGTAACTCCTTTTTCACGAAGTTTTTGTTCATTGTATAAATTTACCAATACGGGAGTCATTTTTTGACAATGACTGCAATCAGGCTCCCAAAACCAAAGAATAAGGTATTTGGAATCAAGCTGATGTAAAGATGTATATCCTTCAAAAAGCGGAATGTATTCATCGTTAAGAATGGCTGCCAAATGATTAATTTTTGCCTGTTCGGTAGCCGCCGAATCAGAATAATCGGGATAATTGAGCATGAGTTCTTTTTTTTCACGCTCAATTGCGTTTTTATCTGCCAAATATTCATCACCTTTGGCACGTAAATTATCTAATTGGTCGCGTAAGGCTTCAATATCTGCCGGATCGGAGGGTAATGTAATCATTTTTATTTCAGGCGCATTCATTCCGATTAAAGCTTGTTTTTTGCGCTCAACTTTTCGTTTCAGTTCGGAAATAAACTCCGGTTCACTCCAATATGCATCGGGGATGTAGTATTTTTCGGCAATATGCACATATACGTTTTCCATGCCCATTAGCTCACTTTTTGCATATTTATTAAACAAATGTACCAGCATATACCGAAAAAGCTCTTTATCATCACGCGAACCATCAATCAGCATATCTACGTACTGAATAATCGTATCGGGTGCTTGAAGCAGAAGTTTATCTAAAAAGAAGTCAATTTTATTTTCATAAATTGGGCTGCGAAGCAAGCGTGCATCTTTATAGTCAAAATAATCGAAATAATGATTACGATAATAATAATATCGTTGTGTTTGATCTTTAATGGTATCGGGTACTTGAATTTCAAGTGTAGCTTTCAAAAATTTGGAGAAAAAATCATCCGGACTCGCAGCTATTATTCCTTCAATTTCTTTACGTACCTCTTTGTTTAATTGTTTTAATTGTTCATCTATTTTTTTCTTTTCCTCTCCTTTTGCAGTTTTTCTTTTCTCAGTCAATTCTTGTGCTATTTTTCTTTTTGCTGTTAAAAATCGCTGATAATCAGCAAAAACTAAGTTTTCTCGGTCTCCTTCAACTTTTATTTTGTTTTGCAAATCAGTGGTATCGGCATGAATTGAGAAATTTTGATCTTTACCGATAATAATATCAAATGTTTTCTTATTAGGCAAAAAGAAAAAATACATACCTTGTTTTAAACTTTCTTTACCTTTAAAAATTCCCGCCCCTTTATTATCTAAACTAACTGTGTCGTCAGGAATAAGCATGGTTGCAAAATGATGCCCCAGAATTATTTCTTGATTTTTTAATTGTGGAATAGTAAGTTTAATATGATACTGTGCAAGAACACTGCTTGAAACCATTAGGATGATAATGGCTGAAATTATTTTTCTAGTCATAATTTATTATTTTTATGTTCAACTTGAATATAAACTCAGCAAAGATAATAAATTATATAATCAGAAATTACACTTTGATTTGAAAAGAATTAAAAATGGATAAGGGTAAATTATTATTTTAATTTTTGCAAGCTTCAAAAACTTCTCATAACAAATTTAATTGTTTTGATAATAGACTGATTTACAAAACATATGAGTACTGTTCTTTAACTTCGTTAAAAAATTAATAGGAACACAGATTATACAGATTTTACCGATTAACACAGATGTTCTAAATTATAAATCTGTGAGTATCTGCATAATCAGTGTAATCCGTGTTTCTATACATTTTGTTTAGCGCAGCTAAACAGCAGCCTTAACCCGGATTATTCATGAAATTCTCTTTATGCAGATACAAGGCACCGAATTCCGCCGACATATCCTTATATTTCAAGGAATTCGTAACGAAGTAGATGCGTGAAGAGAATTTCAAGAGACACCCAAAATTGGGTGAATGAATTTTATTGAAATATCTATGTAAGATTAAGTTTATCAATCTGTTAATACGAAGGCGTAATAAAATCGGTGAATAATTCGGGTTAATCCGCTTGTAACCCGTAAAGCTTATATTTTATTAAAAATCAGCTTTTTTACTCTTAGTAAAAAGAAATAATAATAAGTACAACTTGCTAATAATCAGTGCTGTTTTAAATTAGAAAGCTGAGTTATTATTCAATCAGATTTAAGGCTAAATATTATCTTAAAATTTTCCGCACAAAGGCAACCGTGAAATAGGACATCAAAAATAAACCAATAAAACCTTCAATACCGGAAAGCCAACGAATATGACCAGCAGGATAATAATCACCGTATCCAATAGTAAGAAAAGTAATTGCACTATGATAAAAGGCTTTTTGCACTAAACCTAAATCACGTGGATCACCTTCCGAAAATAAAGATGAAATTATTTGTGAATTATCTGATATTTCAGGAATAAAAATATAAATCAAACTAAAAGCAAAGAAAACAACCGTCATGCTCATTAGAACCCTTATAGGATCTGTAGCATATTTTCCAACTTTATCAAAAATCAACCATCTTGCAAAATACGTAATATGCGACCATAAACGTGGAATCAATTTACGAGTTTTACTCATTTCATGTATGTAATCCGACTCTAGGCGTTTAAACTCAACATAGGCTTTGTCCTCATAATCATACTGTCCAATCAGATTATAATTTTCTTTGAGTACACGAAATTGTTCCGCTTTATTAAGGTAATTCGTATTCTGCTGATGAATAAGTTCTTTTACATTGTTTTGTTCCCAGTCAATATAAATGCGTCCCAGCAAACGAATACCGGATAAGTCTAATGCTTTGATGTTGGTTTTATAATCCGCTGAATCAATATCAATTATATCTTTAACAATAGTGTTGGATAAATCCAGTTTACCACATTCTTCTACCCTTAAATCAAAATAATTATTCATTTGCGAAGATTCAAGCGAAAGTAACCCGAATTTAGATTGTTTGAATGAAACTTTTCCTTGTCCAAAATTTACATCATCAATTATTAATTCAGCATTTCTGAAATCAGCCATTTCAAAATTAAAGACTCCTAAACCAAAAATGGTTCTTCTAAAAGTTATTCTTCCCTTTTTTAGTTCACTGGCTTCAAAAATTACTTCACCATCTCCAAATAGTGCACGATTGAAAGTAATCCTGCCAATTCCAAAATCAACCGCACGAAAATCTACATTTCCACCCGAAAAATTAGTACGTTCAAAAATTACATCACCAATACCAAAATGAGCATAATGAAAATCAAGTTTCCCTTCGCCGAAATTTGCCAATTTAAAACTCAATTTTCCATTTCCAAACTCAGTTCCGGCAAAAGAAACATCACCCTCACCAAAATTAGCACTTATAAACGAAACATCACCAGCCCCAAATTCGCAACGGGTAAATTCAACTTTTCCAACTCCAAAATGAGTGTTTCTAAAATTTACATCACCATCGTTAAATTCAACTTTTTCAAAAATTATATCTCCGGTACCAAAATGAATTTTTGAAAAATCTTTCCTTCCTTTTCCAAAACGTGCTACTTTAAACGAAACTTTTCCATTACCAAATTCCGAACCGGAAAAACTTACATCTCCTTCATTAAATTCTGTATTCAAAAATAAAACATCACCCGAACCAAAATGAATATTTTCAAATTTTTTATTTCCTTTCAGGAAAATTACATTTTTAAACGAAAATACTCCATTTCCGATATTGGTATGTGAAAAAACCAGATCAAGTTTATCAAAAAGAGAATTATCGAAAAAAACAGCATCGATAAAATTAGAGTTATTAAACAACAGGGTATCAGCACCGGTGAAGATACAATTCTGAAAATGAGTTATTCCACCGAAATTTAAAAAACTAAAATCAAGTGCTCCACCACCGGTTGAATTATCAAAAATAGCATTATTTGCAGAAAAACGATGAATGCTTATTAATTCATTATCATTCTTATTTCTGCTTTGTCTGTAATTTGCAATGGAAAAATTATGAATATAACAATCGTCCAAACAAATTTCCTCAGCATTATCAATTTTATTATATAATTCTTCAACACTTATAT
>JALWNR010000298.1 GCA_027083715.1 Bacteroidales bacterium | reverse complement strand
TTTTACCGAAAAGGGCTTCGAAAGATTTTCCGATAAAAATTTGATAAAAAAATACAACTCCCCATACCAGCCATACTGCGGATAAGAAGTATTTACTTTCAAGTGCGTAGATAATAATCTGAGATACTGAAAATGCAATAATAAGAATTAACGCAACTGCTCTCCAAAATTTACTTTTAATCTGATTTCTTGGGATTAAATCATAGTAAAACTCCATGATACTTAATGTTTTATGGTTTGATATTCTGGTTTGTTTATAAATAATGCAGATTTTAATCTCTATAAATCAAAACCTCTTTTTCACCGGTTGATTTTATATATCCACGAAACATTCCGGGCGTATTGAACGGCATGGCAATATTTCCGTCTTTATCCACAGAAATTAAACCACCTTCGCCACCCACATCTTTTAGTGTTTTGTTGATAATTTCATTTCCGGCATCTTGCAAACTTAAACCTTTGTATTTCATTAAAGCAGAAACGCTGTAAGCCACAACATAACGAATAAAAAACTCACCGTGTCCGGTACATGATACGGCACATGTGGCATTATCTGCATAAGTTCCTGCTCCGATAATCGGAGAGTCTCCAATACGACCGTATTGTTTATTGGTCATTCCTCCGGTTGAAGTTCCGGCAGCCAGATTGCCGTATTTATCTAAAACTACGCAACCCACTGTTCCGTGTTTTTCTTTTTCAGCTTTTTTTTCGTTTTCCAAAACTTTTTGCAGGCTTTTCCACCGATTTTCCGTATAGAAATAACTCGGATCAACAATTTCTATACCCTGCTCTTTGGCAAATTGCGATGCACCTTTGCTCGATAACATCACGTGTTTTGATTTAGTCATCACGGCATAAGCCAATGTTATCGGGTTTTTCACATCGGTAACTCCGGCAACGGCACCGGCATTTAAAGTTTTACCGTCCATAATCGAGGCATCCAATTCGTTTTTCCCATCGTGCGTAAAAACTGCACCTTTTCCGGCATTAAAAAGCGGCGAATTTTCCATGATTTTGATTACGGCAATAACCGTTTCGGTGGCAGTTCCTCCTTTTTTGAGCATTTTTTGTCCTGTTTCCAGCGCTTCGTTCAGTTTCTGCTTGTATGCAGCTTCTTTTTCGGGTGTCATGTTCTTTTTGGTAATTACCCCTGCGCCTCCATGAATAACAATTACGTATTCAGGTTTCTGTTGGGCTGTTATAAAATTAAAAAACACAAGACTGATTACCAGTATTGTGAGTTTGGAAATAAAGTATTTCATTTGTAATATTTTTAAAGTTACCGAATATTTATCGGGTAAAGTTAATTAAAAAAGATAAAACTATATAATCTTGGCAAACAAAATAATATATATAAATGGTATCGGTGAAATTTTGCTCAAAAAGACAAAACGTGCACACCGCTTATCAATAAAGGTAAAACCTTTTGATGGTGTAGTTGCTGTTATTCCTTATTCGGTAAGTTACAAAACTGCTGAAAAATTTATTCTGGAAAAACAAGCCTGGATAAAAAACAGCCTTGCTCAAATGGAGCAAATTGAAGAAAAGCGTAGCATTTTTACCGAAAAAACACAATTTTGCACCCTTTGGCATTGCCTGAAACTGGAAAAAGCCAAAGGAAACCGTTTTTATACACAAATTACCGAAAAAGAAATCAAAGTAAAATATCCGAAGGATATTCCGGTGCGCGATGAGCGTGTTCAGGCAGGTATCCGTCGTGCTATTGAAAAAGCCTGGTTGATTGAAGCCTGGGAAATTCTCCCTGAAAAAATCGAAGAGCTGGCAAAAAAACACGGTTTCAAATACGAAAATTTATCAATAAAAAACACGATAAGTCGCTGGGGCAGTTGTTCGTACAACAACCATATTAGTTTAAGCCTTCACCTGATGCGCCTTCCGGAACATTTAATCGACCATGTTATTTTGCACGAGCTTTGCCATACCATTGAAAAAAATCACGGTAAAAACTTTTGGGCATTACTTGAAAAAGTATCACCCGGTGCACGAAAATTGGCAAAAGAACTGAAAAAATATGATGCAAGGGTTTATTAATAATGCAAATTAAGTCTTAAATTGCAAAAAAAATAGTGGGCTTTAAAATTCCGTACTGTACGATAAGAAGTTTTGAATTTATGGAACATTAGTATAATACAATAGTTCGTTAAATTTTTATAAGACATTAAAATTCAAGTATTTACAAAACAGTAAAACTAAATTTTAGTATGCTTATTTTCAGTAAATTAATTCACTTTTCACTCTTCGCCCTTCATTTTTTAACGAAGTATTGATAATAGATAGTAAAATAATATAATTGAGTATAAGTAATGACTTTGTAAAGAGCGTTTGTATATACATCTACTAAGATAAAAAAAATGAAAGCAGCAGTAACTATTCAAGCCGGAAATGCAGATGTTATTGTAATAAAAGAAGTTCCTGAGCCAAGCCTTAAACAGGGCTGGGTACTTATTGCCGTAAAAGCATTTGGTTTAAACCGATCTGAGTTATTTACCCGAAGAGGTGATTCACAGGGAGTTATCTTTCCAAGGATTCAAGGTATTGAATGTGTTGGACTTGTAGAAAACGATCCTTCCGGAACATTTAAAAAAGGGCAGCAGGTTGCAGCTATTATGGGTGGTATGGGTAGATTTTTTGATGGAGGCTATGCAGAATATACATTGGTTCCATTAGAGATAGTATTTCCGTTTAATAGTAATCTAGCTTGGGATATTTTGGGTGCCATTCCTGAAATGTTTCAAACAGTTTCGGGCTCCTTAAACCAAGCCTTGGGAATAGAAGCAAAAGAAACATTGTTAATAAGAGGCGGAAGTTCTTCTATCGGTATGTTGGCTTGTCAATTGGCAAAAGCCAAAGGATTAACCGTTATTTCAACAAGCAGAAATCCTGAAAAAGAAAAAATCTTACTTGCCAATGGGGCAGATTATGTAATTATTGATAAAGGTTCTGTTTCAGAAGAGTTAAAAGAAATTTATCCGGATGGAGTTAATAAGGTTTTGGAACTTGTTGGAACAAAAACTCTTAAAGATTCGCTAAAATGTATCTGTTTAAAAGGAACAGTATGTATGACCGGAATATTGGGCAATGAATGGTCAATGTCCGAATTTACTCCCATGGGCGATATCCCATCTTTGGGTCGACTTACTGTGTATATGGGTGAATCAAAAAACCTGTCGAAAGAATTACTTCAAGAATTTATTGAGCAAGTAGAGCAGGGAAGTATTCAACTGAATATTGACCAAGTTTATAAGCTGTCTCAAGTATCAGAGGCACATCAGTACATGGAAGAAAATAAGGCAAAAGGGAAAATTGTAGTAGTGGTATAGAAACAGTTAAAAACACTTTGACAAAATACAATCTTATACCCAAAGATAAATAATTGCAGAGAATAATTAATGTGGTGATAATAAGCGTCATATGTTAGTGTTTCAATCTGCTAATACCCTTGCTTTAGAACCATTCTTTCCGCCGAAATAAATATACTCCCCAAGCCGACAATAAAAACATAATAAATAAGATTGAAGGAAAAGCCCAATAAGCATGTTCTATATAATTTGGCACATTCATTCCATATATTCCTGAAATTAAAGTAGGTATCATCAAGATAATGGAAATCAAGGTGAGTTTTTTCATGATTTCGTTCATATTATTTGAAATGATGGACGCAAAAGTTTCAGTGGTTTCCGATAAAATATCCGAGTAAATCTGTGCCATTTCCAAAGCTTGCAAATTTTCAATTTCTGCATCTTCGAGTAAATCTTCGTTAATTTCAGAATTAATTTTTCGGGAACGACGCAAACGTGCAAAAACAATTTTATTGGCTTTTATTGATGTCAAGAAATAAACCAAACATTTCTCCATTTTTAAAAGCTGGGTCAGTTTCTCGTTTTTAATGGTTTCCTGTAACTCCAATTCAATACGTGATGCCTGAATATTAATTTGCTTTAAATAGCGTAAATAGGTATCGCCGGAGCGTAAAAGTAAGCGTAAAATGAAATTATAATTATCAGTAATTTCTTTATAACTGCGTTTAAATGGAGAAGGTTTATCGGCAGGCAAAATTTCGTTTTCGCGTAAACATAAGGTTAAGACAAAATCTTTTGCCAAAAAAACACCAAGAGGAATGGTCTGAAAAGGAATACCGTTATTCTGTGTTTTTATAGGAATACGCATAATTACTACTGTCCAATCATCTTCAAACTCCACACGTGAACGTTCATCGGGGTCTAAAATATCTTCAACAATATCATCGGGAAGCTTAAACTCATTGATAATACGCTGAATTTCACTTTGTGTAGGTGTGGTAACATTAATCCAACAGTTTTTTTCTATCTCATTAATTTCGGTATATCCACCGAAAGTTTTAAAGATTTTAATCATAATTCCATCTCCTTACATTGGGTCTGTAAGGAGATAAAAATCCCTTACAGACAGGTTAATACTCTTCTGTTACATCTCGAATGATAGGGACCTTCTTCCATTTATCTATAAAACATTGGTTTGCGCTGCAAAAATAGCTTTATTTTTTAAAAAAACAAAATGCTCTTCCGACAATCCATAGCAAATTGCTTTTAAGTGTTTAATAAATAAACTATCCACAGATTAACCCGCAAAATTCACCGCTTTTGTTACAGTTACATTACAAT
>JALWNR010000297.1 GCA_027083715.1 Bacteroidales bacterium | reverse complement strand
TCATTCATCAGCTACTTATAAAGTAAGTGCATCAATCAACCTGAAAAGTAAAAAAGTTTTAATAGCTGAGGAAGGAAAAGATATTATTCAGCTAGTTACTAAACTCTTTAATGAGTTTAAAAAAGTAGTAAAAAGACAATATGAGCTGGAACGTAAAGATTATGAATATAAAAGAAAAAGGTAAAAATAGATTCTTCCATTTTATATAAGAATATTTGCTTGTATCTAATGGCTAATGATTATATTAATAATTTTGGATTGATATTGAAAAATGCAAAACATTGTAACAATACTTTGTTAAAAAATGAAGGGTGAAGAGTGAAGAGTGAAAAGTGAATTAATTTATTGGTAATCAGTATGTTGAAAATTTAGCTTTGCGCTTTATAAAAATTTAACAAACTATTGTTGTAGCTAACTGGTTCTAAAAATAAATAATGCGAATGAAGTTTAAAGATTATTATAAAATATTGGGTGTAAATAAAAATGCCAGTGATGCAGAGATAAAAAAAGCATACCGTAAGCTGGCACGAAAATATCATCCTGATGTAAATCCAAATGATAAAGAGGCAGAAAGGAAGTTTAAAGAGATTAATGAAGCCAATGAAGTGCTGGGTAATCCTGAAAACCGTAAAAAATACGATCAGTACGGTGAGCATTGGAAACATGCTGATGAGTTTGAAAAAGCAGGCTATAAAAAGCAGTATCAGCATGCCGGCGGTGGCGGACAGCAGTTTTATTCAGGTGGATTTACCGAGGATGATTTTTCCGATTTCTTTTCATCAATGTTTGGCGGGGGATTTTCATCAGGTGGTTTTTCGGGAGGCAGAGATGTAAAATTCAGAGGACAAGAGTTTCATGCCGAATTACAATTAAATTTGTCGGATGTGTTTAAAACACAAAAACATACAATAAATGTAAACGGGAAAAAAATTCGTTTAACTATTCCTGCCGGGGTAGAAAACGGGCAAGAAATAAAAATTAAAGGATATGGTGGGGAAGGAATTAACGGCGGACCCAAAGGAGATTTGTATATAAAATTTAATGTCATTAATAACACACCTTTTAAAAGAGACGGGAGTAATTTATATTTAACGGTTGATTTAGATTTATACAAGGCTGTTTTGGGTGGTGATATTATGATTAATACAATGGACGGAAAAGTAAAGTTAAAAGTAAAGCCTGAAACTCAAAACGGAACAAAAGTAAAACTCAGAGGGAAAGGTTTTCCTGTATATAAGCAAGAAGGACAATTTGGTGATTTATTTGTTACTTATAATGTGAAAATCCCTACAAATCTCACTGAAAAAGAAAAATCTTTATTTAAAGAACTGGCAAAATTAAGGTAATAAAATGAGTACAAAAGACATTATTTCGATACATCAGTTTTGTTCATTATATAATGTTCCGGACACATTTGTCGATGAACTCAACGATTTTGAACTGATTGAGTTAATTGATTTCGAAAACGAAAAGTATATTTATAAAAACCGTTTAAAAGATTTAGAACGTATTGTTCATTTGCGTTATGAATTGAATATCAATCCCGAAGGGATTGATGTTATTGGTAATCTTCTTAACAGAATTGCACAATTAGAAGATGAAATTAAGGATTTACGTAATCGGCTTGCTTTTTATGAATAGTCATAGTCTATGAAACAAAAAATAAAAGCAATACAAATCACGATTTAAAAGACTACTATAAAACATGAATTCCAAGTAAAGAATTTAATTTGTAATAAAAGATATTCACAGCCTTTGGGGTGGTGAATATCTGTTCTTTTAGGCTTATATTATGAGTGCCCGCCCACTACAATACGCATAATTCTGAGATTTAAAACAAAAAAACGAATTATTTGTTTAATAAAACACCTGCGCCAAAATTTGGTCATCCGTGTTGGTTCCGTAGCATAAGACATATTGCTGTACGGAATATTTTTTTCTTTGCTTTTTGTTATCATAGTTGTAAAATTTTAAGTTATAAATATTTTGATACTTATTTATTCAGGAATCATCCACCAGAATGGTTTTGCTTTTGCTTTATATAAAAACATATAATGCATAAATAATTTCATCCAGTGTCCTGCCAAGCCTATTTCGCCAACTGTGTGGCGAATATTTCTACCCCATTTGGGATATTTTTCCCAATCAGGAACTATGGGAAAAACTGTCATAACAGCTGCTTGCCCCTGTCGAATGCCATATCCTGCAGAAACAATACAAGCTGCTCCCATTTTTGCCATTGATGCTTTATGCGGGTGTTCGTTTTTTCCCGTTTTTATTCTGTGAATAATATTTTGAGCTACCACTTTTCCGATAACCCCCGATGGCATTCCTGTACGTGGTGGAGTAGGAGTAATGGCAGTCCCATTTTTACTTTTCATGGGTTTTGACATGGTGTGTGGTGGTGCAAAAGCAATACCCGATGCATACAAATTATCATAATCCGGATTTTGATAAATTGAGGGCCAATCGTTTGCCGACCATTCTTCATAGGGTTTTGGCGTATAATCTGCATCCACTTTCATCATTCCGTTGGCAGCAAATATTTTTGAACTAATATCCTCTCCGTTTTTGTTGTATGCTTTCATTCCTGCACCTGTAAAGCCCGGTATCAGCATAGCAAAATCAAACTCTTTGGTTTCATACGTTCCTTCCAATGTTTCATAATGAGCTATACCTTTTTCAATTTTATGTACTCCGGCACGTTTAATCCAGCGAATGCCGTATTCTTTAAATACTGATTCGGTAAATATTTTAGTAGGAGTAATGTAGCCGCCACGTTTTACATAGGCTCCACCCATACCAAAATCACCTAACTCATACTCGTTGGATATCCACCAAATATCTGCCAGATGATTTAATTTTCGCTTGGTTACCTCAAAAGCAATATTTAAGGCATATTCAAATGCTGCACCCTGACAGGTAGCCATAGGATGTCCGGTTCCAATTAAAAATGTTTGTTTTTCGCCGGCTTCCATTTTTGCAAATGATTTTTTTAAATTTTCCCAAGCATGGGCTGCATGGTCATAAGTACAAACAGAGTTTGTGAATTTTTCGGGACCTAAACCTTCGGTAGCAGAAAAATTTAATTTTGGACCGGTTCCATTTACAAGAAAATCATATTCCACAATTTCTTCTGCATCTCTTTTATCTTCCGAAACATATTTGATTTTCACATAAGGTTTTGAATGGGAATCATCTCCTTCCGGATGAATAGAAACCGCCAGAGCCTGTATATAATCAATACCCGTTTTTTTATATATTGGGGCTAATTTAAATTTTACCTGTTCAGGAGTCATTAAACCTAAACCTACCCAAATATTTGAAGGAACCCATTGGTAATTACTGTTTGGACTAATCATCACTACCTGATGTGATTTATTCAAATTTTTTCTTAAATAAAGTGCCGCTGTATGTCCTGAAATACCTGCGCCTAAAACCACTACTTTTGCCATAATTATCTATATAATTAAATATATTGAGATGTAAATATATTAATTATGTTGTAAAACACAAAATTAAAGTGGTTTTTTATTTTATAATGTTAAAAATAAGCTAAGTAAAATAATGGGTAAATTATTTAAACCATTCAAAAAGTTTATAATGTTCTCCGTTCATTCCTAGTTTCGTATAAACTTTTTGTGCCGGCTTATTACTTAAATCTACGTAGAGACGCAGTCCTAAATACTTATCCGATTTAATAACAGTTTGTTTTAAATGCTCATACATATGTTTATATACTCCCTGTTTCCGGAATTCAGGAAGAACATAAACCGATTGTATCCATAATACACAACCGTTACGCCAATCACTCCATTCGTAGGTAGTCATTAAAGATGCTATTACTTTTCCGTTTTCTTCGGCTACATAATAAGTACCTTTTGAGCTATCTTCAAAAACAGCATGTACACCTGCATAAAGGGTTTGTGTGCTTAATTCCAAGTTTTCGGTTTCTTTTGCCATTTTTTGTTGAAAATCAATGATAATGTCGGCATCTTTTATATTTGCAGTTCTAATCTCCATAATAATAAAAACATTTGTTGTGGTAAATATATATATTTACAAATAATTATTAAAATTTAAAAAATGAAAAGGAAACTACTCTTATTTTTCATCTTTGTAAATTCATTTATTTTATTTGCCCAAACCAATAGTTTGGAAAATGCTTTATTGTGGAAAATTACAGGCAAAAATTTAAAAAGTGCTTCTTTCCTATATGGAACAATTCATGTAATTCCAAAAGATGATTTCTTTTTTACACCGGTAATGGAAAATGCTTTTATATCATCCAAAGAATTAATTATGGAGCTTGATATGGATATTTCAGCTGAAATGCAGATGCAAATGATGAAAAATATGCTATTTCCGGACGGTAAATCTTTATCAGATTATATGGACGAAAGGAATTTTGACCGATATATGAGCTATTTGAAAGACAGTTTAAAGATTAGCCCGGTAAATTTATTTTTATTACCTAAAATAAAACCTCTTTTTTCTTTTTCATTGATTTTACAAGACCAAATAAAACATCCTGTTTCGTATGAAGCATATTTTCAAAAATTGGCAAAAAAATATAAAATGAAAAGCTCCGGTTTGGAAACTTTACAAGAGCAAATGGATCTAATTAACAAAATACCTGTTGAAGAACAGGTGAATTTAATAATGGATACGGC
>JALWNR010000296.1 GCA_027083715.1 Bacteroidales bacterium | reverse complement strand
TTTTGTCGATATGTTCTTTGGATATGCCTTTGCCATTGTCGTGAATACTAATATTAACAAACTGATTGTCTGTATGATACTCGATTTTTATTTGTGGGTTACTAACATCATTCAGAGCTTCTTTGGCATTAAGGATGAGGTTAATCAATACTTGCTCCATAAGTTCTTTGTCTATTTGAGTAAAAATATCTTTTGAGCTGCGATTGATTGTAATTTGAACGTTTGCCTTGTTTAATTCACTATTTAACAGATTTACAGTGCTTTCAATAAGTTCTTTTATCAATGTTTTCTGCAATTTTGGTTCAGGTAGTTTGGTAAAGTTACGGTAGCTTTTTATAAAATTCAACAATCCGCGACTTCTTTTTTCGATGGTTTTGGTGCTCAGGTAAATATCTTCAAAATCTTCATCCGGTAAATTGCTAATCGGAATTTTATTTCCGTTCTTATCAAAAAAAGTATCGTTCAGCTCTTTGCTCAGTGTAACCACCGGCGTTAAAGAGTTCATTACCTCATGATTGAGTATGCGGATAAGTTTATGCCACGATTCCTGTTCCTTTAAATCCAGTTCAGTTTTAATGTTTTGAAAAGAAACCAATTTGTAGCTTTTATTTTGCATTACAAAAGCAGTGCTGCGCAATAGAAGCTGGCATACTTCTTTATTACAAATCGTTTGAATTGTTTTTTGTTCACCGGATTTTAAATGAATAATACTTTCGTAGAGTTTAATATCAACATTTTTCAAAGATGAAAGGTTTTTTATGTGTTTTAATCCCAGCAGGTTTTTCGCAGCAGTATTTATCAAATTAACAGCTCCGTTTTTTGAATAGCTGATGATTCCTGTTTCAAGATGCTCTACCAAAGTGGTTAAATAATGGTAGTGGTTTTCTTTTTCAATGCGCACATCCTGAAAAGCATCAATAATTTCGGTGATTACGGCTTTTTGTTCTTTTAAAATTTTGTCTTCGGGAGTGTTCAGAATGCTGCTTGTAAAATCCTTATATTTAACTGATTGTAACAGTTTATTGTAATTGTTAAAATATTTTTCAATGGTATAAATCAATTCCATAATTTGAATAACAGCAACAATGATTAAGACCGAAGGTGTTAAAACATAATCCATTACAAAATATCCGGCAATAATTAAAAATATTGTCAGGCTAATTAAAATAATGCGAACGACAATTTTAAGTCTTAAACTATTATAAACCATATTTTTCCATTTTTCGATACAATGTTGTTCTGCCGATACCCAAAATTTTTGCAGTTTCGCTTAAATTGCCTCCGGCTTTGATAAGTGCGTTATTAATCGCATTTTTTTCAATTTCTTCCAGATTGAGCTGCACTACATTTTCGGTTTTTGCCGTATTGATATTTAATAAAATGTCATCAGTTTTAAGTTCTTGATTTTCAGACATTATTAAGCTTCGTTCAATAATGTGTTCCAGTTCGCGTACATTTCCGGGCCAGTGGTATTTTTGCAATTTTTTGATGGCATCTTTGCTAATTTTGGTTATTTTTTTGTGGTATTTTTTAGTGTATTTCTTGATAAAAAAATCAACCAATAACGGAATATCGTCTTTCCGTTCGCGCAAAGGCGGCAAGTGGATTACTACCGTATTTATGCGATAAAGCAAATCGCGCCGGAATATTTTTTCATCATTTAATTTTTCATAAGGCAAGTTGGTGGCGCAAATTAAACGTACATCGGTTTTGATTTTTTCATTGGAGCCTAAGCGACAAAATTCTTCATCCTGAATTACCGAAAGCAGTTTTGATTGCATCGAAAGTGGCAAATTCCCTATTTCATCTAAAAATAAACTGCCGCCAAAAGCAATTTCAAATTTTCCTGCACGATTATTTTTTGCATCAGTAAAAGCACCTTTTACATGTCCAAATAGTTCCGATTCAAACAAGCTTTCGGGCACTGAGCCTAAATCAACTTTCACTAATGCATGTTTGTTCCTTTGTGAGTTTTCATGCAGCGCCCTTGCTACTAATTCTTTACCGGTACCATTTTCGCCAAGAATTAATACATTTGCATCGGTTTTTGCAAGTTTTTCTATTTGAGTAAATACATTTTTTATCGCTTTTGATTGTCCGATAAAGTCAATATTTGATTTATTCACCGAATTGAGCAATGTAACTTGTTTTTCTTCTAGTTTTTCGATGCTTTTTTTAGAAATGGCAAGCTCTAAGGCGGCATTTAGCGTAGCTAAAAGTTTTTGTTTATCCCAGGGTTTTACTACAAAATCAACGGCTCCTTTTTTCAATGCTTCCACTGCAATATTCACATCGGCATAGGCTGTGGACATAACCACACTACACCACGGGAATTGCTCATGGATTTTCTGTAAATAAAAAATTCCTTCTTTTCCGCTTGTTTCTCCCGTGCTGAAGTTCATATCCAAAAGGACGATGTCAAAAAGCTCCTTTTCAATAAATTTTACGATATTTTTTGGCTCATTACAGGTTTTAATTGTAGTGAAATATTTTTTCAGAATGATTTTCCCGCTGAGCAAAACATCGCTGTCGTCATCAACAATCAGTATTTTTCCTTGTTTGGTCATAAAATAATGTAATCTGCCCTTTCAGGGCGTACAACTCTTGCTTCCTTAAACTCTCAGGGCTTTGCCCTGAGTTGAAATAAATCAGGCTTTCAGTCTGTGATATTCTATTATGCTCTGAAATAGCTGTTTAATTTAGCACAAAGCAAAACTTTGGAAAATAAATTCAATACTCTTGTAAAAGTAAGTCTATTTTACAGAAACAAAGCTAAACATTGTTTCATTTTGAAACAAGCAAATTGTTTCAAAATGGAACATATCAATATGTACCATGCTTATTTATAGTTTTTTAACATGCTGCATATCAATTATTTATTACATTTGGCGTGATATTGGAATACATAGTGTAAAATAATATCTATAATCTCAAAATATGATACGTTTAGAAGAAATAACTATGATTTTCAGAACAGATACTGTCGAAACAAAAGCATTGAACAGTATCAATTTTGAAGTAAAACAAGGTGAATTTGTTGCCATAATGGGACCATCAGGTTGTGGAAAATCTACCTTACTGAATATTATCGGCTTGTTGGATAACCCCACCGAAGGAGAATATTATTTTATGGATAAAGAAGTGGCAAAATTTAATGAACACAGGCGGGCAGACAACCGAAAAGGGAATATAGGTTTTGTGTTTCAAAATTTTAACCTGATTGATGAACTTGATGTGTATCAGAATATTGAGTTGCCCTTGCTGTATTTAGATATGAAAAACTCGGAGCGCAAACAGCGTGTTCAAAAAATTATGGAACAAATGAATATTGCACACCGCAGCCATCATTTTCCGCAGCAATTATCCGGCGGGCAACAGCAAAGAGTAGCTGTAGCGCGTGCCATTGTTGCCAATCCGAAATTAATTCTTGCCGATGAGCCAACAGGTAATCTGGACTCGGCACACGGCGAAGAAGTGATGAATATTTTGAAAGAGTTACATCAAAACGGAACTACCATTATTATGGTAACGCATTCGCAGCGCGATGCCAGCTATGCGCAACGTATTGTAAATCTTTTCGATGGGCAAATCATCGGTGAAAATATTCAACAGGAAACGGGTTTTGTTATGGTGTAATATCAATTTGAAATCAAAACACCCATTATAAATTTAAAATATTTTTTTGTTTTACAAACTTCAAATTTTGAGCATAACCTGCTCCGTTCACAGAAACCATAGCTACGGTCAAAATTTTAAGTGAAGTAAAACGGAAAAAGATAAAGAATTTATCGGGTATTTTAATATTAATTTGGTATAAAAATTTAATAAACAATTTTCCAATAATCTATCACCCTGTTAATTAAAATATTATGTTAAAAAATTACCTCATCGTTTCATTCCGGAATTTAATGCGAAACAAAGTGTTTTCCTTTATTAATATTTTTGGGCTTTCTTTGGGCATGGCATTAAGTATTCTGATGCTCACCTATGTATATTCCCAATTTACTTTTGACGATTTTTATAAAGATAAAGACTATATTTATCTGACAAAAGTAAAAATGGAAGTAAAAGGACAAAACGACCAGATAACTGCTGTTGCAACTTCCGGTATCGGACCTTCATTGTTGGATGAAATGCCCGAAGTAGAAAATATGACCCGTGTTTCCTATCCCGAAAATAAAAATCTAAGCTATAAAAATCGAAACTATGTTCTGGAAAATGCCACATACGTTGATTCAGGTTTTTTCAATGTTTTTTCCTTAAAATTAATTACAGGTGATAAAAAGAAGGTTCTTTCTGCACCTAATCAAATTGTTTTGACTGAAAATCAGGCTAAAAAAATATTCGGAAATCAAAATCCTTTGGGTAAAATTTTATTGCTCAATCATCAATATCCGTTTACCGTAACCGGAATTGTGCAAGATGTACCGGATAATTCTCATCTTCAATTTGAGGCTTTGATGTCTTTCTCATCGCTTGAAAAAATGCCTGATACATATTTGGGCTGGAACGGAGGATGGAGTTATTTTACATATATCAAACTGAATAAAGCTGCATCAGTCTCTGCTTTAAATGCAAAAATGAAAGATTTCACCTATAAACACATCAATTATTTATACAATGATGTGGGTGCAAACATCTCTTTGAGTTTTGAACCGCTGAAAAATATTCATCTAAAATC
>JALWNR010000295.1:2653-4717 GCA_027083715.1 Bacteroidales bacterium | reverse complement strand
GTTTTTTATGTCTTTCTTAGTTTCCTGCTCTGTATTCTTGATAAATGAGGTATTAGAAAGCAACGCACTCTTAATATCACTAATTTTTCTTTTCTTTTTTGCCATATTTTTTTAAAAATTCGTTTGCAAAATTTCTGTAATCTCGTGCTCCTCTGGATCGTGGAGCATATTCAAAAACTGTTTGTCCAAAAGCAGGAGATTCCATTAATGAAATATCTTGTCGTATATACGAATCAAATAATTTATTTTTTAAACGTTCATCTGCCATAATATTAGCAATTACAGCTTTTGAAAATTTAGTTCGCGGAGTAAATTTAGCCATCAATATTCCGGCGAGTTCCAAATTAGGATTCATGCGCATTTTTACTTTTTCAGTAGCATTTAAAATGCTGTCTAAACCAATAAATGCAAAATTCTCGGCTTGCATGGGTACTATAAAATAATCGGCAGCTACTAATGAATTGATTGAAAGCAAACCTAAGCTTGGCGGACAGTCGATAACAATGTAATCAAACTTATCATTTACTTCTGCTAAAAGCTCTTTAGCTATAAATTCTCTGCCCGGTTCATTGCTAATGTTAAACTCATAATCAAGCAAATTGTGTGTTGAAGGTACTAAATGAAAATTATCCAATTTAAGCATGGATTCTTCAACACTGGCTTTACGAATTAATACATTGCCAATGTGTTTTTTCGGCTCTCGGATACCTTTTGACAAAGTTAAATTACATTGACTGTCAAAATCCATTAGCAAAACTTTTTTTCGTTTTTTTGCCAGTGCAGCACCAAAATTTAATGCTGTAGTAGTTTTTCCTGTTCCACCTTTATAATTAATTATGGAGATTATTGTTGCCATATTAAATTGCTAAATTATTTCATTGTTAAAACTTGTCCGACCACTGGCGGATTGTTAAATTGTTATATTGTTATATTGTTAAAAGTTGTCCGACTACCGGCGAATTGTTAAAACTTGACACTTGGTACTGGGTGCTTGGTTCTATCTGCCATATCTTTAATTATTGCTTTATACTTTCAACTCTCAACTTTCTAACTTTAGGTACTTCTTAACTTTAGGCACTCATAACTTCTCAACTTTAGGCACTCATAACTCATAACTTATAACTCATCTATCCTTTCGCCTCTTCGTCTTCCTCTAATTCTTCTTTGTCAATATTTTTATTTTTATTTATATCCTGGATATCATCCTTATTTTGAATAGCTACTATATCCTCTTCGTCTAACCCTGCCTCCTCTTCTTCCATTTTTTTCAGAATTTCCTCTTCTGACAGTACTACTTCTTCTTTATTTTCAGTTCTTACAAACGTTTCATCAAAATTTATTTGATACTCTGATGTACTTTTTTCTTCTTTTTTTTGCTTGTTTTGTATTTCAACTAATTCATTTTCAGTGTTTTCTCTTGTTTTAATTGATTCTGAAATAATTTCTTTTTTATTTTCTATTTCTTTAACTTTTTGTTCAACAATAGATTGTACTACTTCCTCAACTTCATTAAGTTTTAAATAATCATCATCATAAATTTTTAACTCAGAAGATAAAATCCATGTACGCAAAAATACTCTTAGAAAGATAAAAGCCTGCTGCATTAAGAATACAATTAAAATGCCAACTGATGTTGCCATTTTATAATCTTTTTCAAAATACAAATAAACATACATGATCACCGCCGGCAAGAATAATAATATAAGGTATAGAGATAAAGTTTTTATAAAATGCGTAAATACATATTTTATACCATCCCAAAATGCTTTAAAAATATTATGGCTGTCATTAAGTTCAAGATAAAATTTTCCATAATCACTAACCATGCTAAATATCAAGAATATAAAAAGATAGATTACAGCAGCTGCAATTCCAATAAAATATGCTGTAAGTTCTGATTGAAAGCTGTCAAAATGTGTTCCTATATATTCTCCGGCAGAGGCTGCAATAACGATTAAAAAGAAAATCTGAATAAGGGCAACCAAAACACTTAAACCCAGATAACGAAAAAAACTATAAGCTCCGCCACCAAAAAATGATGAAGTACTAAATCGGTCATCATTC
>JALWNR010000295.1:0-2643 GCA_027083715.1 Bacteroidales bacterium | reverse complement strand
ATTCAAGGTACGGATAATTCCACCGGTAAGAAAAACACTTAATAAAAAATAGGCTAAGAGCAACCATTTTATTCCGCTGATAACTGCACTTAAAGCATCGCCAAAATAGTACGAAAACTCACTAAAAACTGTGGCATCATAACCTGAAAGTAATTGAGTGAAAAAATCTGAATATCCGAAATTACTTTTCAGAACAGAAAACATGGGCAATGCCAATAAAAGAGCCATCAATAAATTGGCAAAATACATGATAAACCACATGCGTGGATACTTAGCTGTTTGGATAAATCCTTTTGTATATGCTTTTGCTATATTCATTTTTATTATGTTTTATACTTTAATTGAATAAAAAATTAAACAAACCAAACTATTGATTGTATTATATTTTGTAGCCAGAACAAAAATTTTACAGTATATTTCCAGGCAGGTTTATCATTTGGACGAAGCACATACGAATTATTTGCCAAATTAACATCCATCAAAATTTTATTTTCAGGATCTATTTTTGCCCAACTTACCTTTGCTACACTTCTAAATTTAAATTCAGTGGAACGTGATTTACCATCCCAATATTTAGTAATTTCTTTTCCATTATTAAAATGAATTAAAACTTCAACGGGCATTATCATTTCACCTTCGCGCTTTATAACAACACGCGATTCATATATTTTAGCTGAATCTGAATGTTCTTCAATTTGTATTCCATCTAAAATACCTTGAGGATCATGAATCCACCGTGAGCTAACATAAGAGACTTTGTAATCACAAACATCTGAGCCATAAATTGCTTGTACCAAAAAATCATTAATATCTGCAGCAAAATCAACACCTTTATGTTCTGTTACAACTTCATTTACTGTTGCAATAAAATCACGTGTTGAAGGATGTTTAAATTGCCAGGTTTTGTAATATGTTTTCCAAATAGAATCATTCAAATCATTGCCTACCAGCCGGTGTAAAGTATTCAAAAAAGTTGCGGGTTTATTGTAACTCATGGTACTATATCCACCTTGCTGATAGTGCCATGCATAACGATAACTTTCGGCAATTTTCCGGTTTTTATTGTAAACATAGCCATTTCGCTGCATTTCCAAATCCCCGATACGAATACCAGCTATATTAAAAAATGAAGTTTTTTTTCCGTAATATTTATTCATAATACGTGTTTCAAAATAGGAATTCATTCCTTCATCCATCCAAGCTTCTTCAAACTCATTGCTCGCTAAAATTCCCATAAAGTATTGATGACCAAATTCATGTATCGTAACCATTTCAATCAATCGTATTCCTGCCGGCATTTTTGCAAAGGAACCTGCTGTAATAAAAGTGGGGTACTCCATTCCACCCGAACCGGCACCGGTTATAGGAGGATCAACAATTGTTAAGGTATTATATGGATAGGGTCCAAGATGTTTGTCAAAGTACTCTAAGGCAGCTTTTGCCGAAATTATATGTCTTTCGGCTAAATCAGCGTGTTCCGGTTGAATAAGAAGTTTAATTTGTACCTCTTTCCATTTATCCACTACTACTTTAAAGCGTGGAGATGCTGTCCAAGCAAAATCAATAACGTCTTTAGCACGATATTTTACAGTTTTTAAATTACCCTTAACTGTTTCTGAAAGTTGTTTACCGGTAGCTCCTACTACATAATCCTTTGGTAAGGTTATTTTAACATTATATACTCCAAAATCGGCATAAAATTCAGAATGTGCATGAAACTGATGACAATTCCAGCCTCCTGTTTTTTGTCCACGCATCCCGACCGGTTCATAGACTGCTATTTTTGGAAACCACTGCCCTACCAAAAAGTAATTTCCGGCAAAACCTGTACGGGCAAATATTTTTGGAAGCTTTGATTCAAAATTAATTAAAATATTAATAGTATCACCTGGTAAAATACTGTCTTTCAGGGGGACACTGATAGCTGTTTGATCATTTTTATTGCCATCATCCGGACTGATAAATTGAATTTTATCAGTAAGGTTCTCCCCTCCTTGAATTTTCATGGATTTAATATTTATATATCCCCAAGAAAGTTTGTCCTCTCCTGCTCTATCGCCACGAAAACTACCGCCGGACTCTTTCATAAAAGTCGATTCTGAGTTTTTAAATCCGTTCAGGTACAAATGAAACTGTAATTCAGTTAAGGTATCCGGACTAATGTTAATCCACTTGAGTTTCATTTTTCCATCTATGATTTTTGTTTCCGGATTTAGTTGCACATCCATATCGTAATTGGCATTTCGCGGACTCAAAGCCTTATTTTGTGCCTGCAAATTTATGCTAACAAATAAAAAAACAATAAAAAGGTATTTAGTCATCTTTTCTATAATTAAGTTCTCTATTTTTCAATAATCTCCGCTAAAATTACAAATTATTTTAAAACTTGTTTATATTTTTTAGAAAATTTTAAAGTTTATACGACTTTTTTACTCATGATTTGATAATTATTAACAAGTTAGTAATCTTAAATGTTGTGTTTAATATGCTTATAATCAGCAAGATAGGAGTCGTTTGATTATGTATATGCTATATTCGCGATTATTTATCAACTTTATTTGATTTTTATTTTGATTGTGAGAATATAAAATATTTTTTACTTTTATGCAGTATTGCATAAGATTTGCACTACATTAACGGTAC
>JALWNR010000294.1 GCA_027083715.1 Bacteroidales bacterium | reverse complement strand
GTGGGTGGGATATAGTTGATGTGGTACTGTTTACCGGTGATGCCTACATTGATCATCCGGCTTTTGGGGCAGCCGTAATTGGTCGTGTTATGGAAAGCCTTGGTTTAAAAGTAGCTATTGTACCGCAGCCAAACTGGCAGGATGATTTGCGCGATTTTAAAAAATTTGGGAAACCGCGTTTGTTTTTTGCCGTAACAGCCGGCAATATGGATTCAATGGTCAATCATTACACGGCAAATAAACGCCTGCGTTCGGATGATGCTTATACACCCGGAGGCAGACGTGCTTATCGCCCTGATTATGCAAGTGTGGTATATTGCAACATCCTTAAAGATTTATTTCCCGATGTTCCCATTCTGCTAGGCGGAGTGGAAGCATCGCTCAGGCGATTAACACATTACGATTATTGGTCGGATAAATTGCGCCCGGGAATACTCATCGATACAAAAGCCGATTTGCTGGTTTATGGAATGGGTGAAAAGCCTGTTCGTGAAATTATCCAAAGGATAAACGCCGGGGAAAAACTCAGTGATTTGACCAATGTGCCGCAAACAGCCCATTTGCTGAAAGGCAAAGTAGCTGAAAATCAGGAAAACCGAAAAATTTATTCACTTTTTTCGCATGAGGAGTGTTTAAAGGATAAAAAAAAGTTTGCACAAAATTTTAAAACCATTGAAATTCAGTCAAACCTGATGAGTGATGCGGGTATTATTACCCAAAAGGCACAAGGAAAAACCATTGTGGTAAATCCCCCTTTTCCGCCTATGGAGCAAGAGGAACTGGATGCTATTTATGATTTACCCTTTACCCGCATGCCTCATCCGAAATATCGTAATAAAGGAACAATTCCTGCTTTTGAAATGATTAAATTTTCCATAAACATCCATCGTGGATGCTTTGGCGGATGTAGTTTTTGTACTATTTCGGCACATCAGGGAAAGTTTGTGCAAAGCCGCTCGGAAGAATCAGTATTGCGCGAAGTAAAAAAAGTAACAGAAATGCCTGATTTTAAAGGGAATATATCTGATTTGGGCGGACCATCAGCAAATATGTACAAAATGCAGGGTATTGATTTAAGTATCTGCGAAACATGTAAACGTCCGTCCTGCATTTCGCCAAATATTTGCAAAAACTTGAATACAGACCATTCAGCACTGACTGATTTATACAAAAAAGCCAATAAAGTATCGGGGATTAAACGTATTTTTATCGGTAGTGGAATTCGTTACGACATGCTTTTTGACAAAAATCAAAATTTAAGTAAATCGGGAAAAGAATATACCGAAAATCTGATAAAAAATCATGTTTCGGGACGTTTAAAAATAGCTCCCGAGCACACTTCGGACAATGTTTTGAAAATGATGCGCAAACCGGGATTTGTTCTTTTTGAAAAATTTCAGCATCATTTTCATGAAATAAATAAAAAACTGGGCTTAAAACAGCAGTTAATCCCTTATTTTATATCCAGTCATCCGGGTAGCAAAGAGGAAGACATGCTTGATTTGGCACTGAAAACAAAAAAAATGAACTTTCGTTTAGAGCAGGTTCAGGATTTTACACCAACTCCTATGACTGTTGCTACGGTAATCTACTATTCGGGCTATCATCCTTATACGCTTGAAAAAGTTTTTACTGCGCGTAATAAAGACAGTAAACTCAATCAGCGAATGTTCTTTTTTTGGTACAAGGCTGAATATCGTCGTAAAATTGAAAGTTTATTACGAAAAATGGGACGTTCGGACTTAATTAATGAGCTTTTAAGTAAATCAAATAGTAAAAAAGAAACTTTAAAGAGGGGTGATTTACAAAAAAAAGTAAGAGTTAAAAACAAACGAGGATTTCGTTCAAAACAAAATCCTCGCAAAAATTAACCCGTATTCTATGATAAAAACAAATTAAAAACAATAAACTTATCAACCTCAAATTTATTCGCCTTAGGCTCATGAGGCTAAAGATTGGGCGCCTTGCTTTTAGCTTTGCGCATTCCGATGAATCGGAACGGGCTTTGTATCTGCACAAAGCTAAAAGTATGAATGGCGAAGCCCATAGCCGAAGGTAATAATCCGGATTAAACCTTTATTTTAACAAAATTTTATAGGTAAAAGCATTTCTATTTTTTACAATTTCAACAGTATAAAGCCCTTTTGCGTGTTTCTGCAAATTAACTTGCTGCTTCAAATAGGACACTGATTTTTCCTCACCGTAATAAACAGGTTGTCCGTTCATATTATAAATAATTACCTGATAATTTGCAGGTGTCTCGGTTTGTGCTTCTATCGTAAATTCTCCGTTCGACGGATTCGGATATATTTTTGCATCAATCAAATCGGTAAATTTATTTTCGGTAACCGAAGTTGCTCCGTCATATAAAGCACTGTACACACCGTTTCCGTGTGTGCCGATTACTACGGTACCATCTTTGCGTACTTTAATCATATCTACAACTACATTTCCGATAAGGTCGGGGCTTTCTTGTGTCCAAACTGTATTATCACCGTTTAATGTAGTGGTTGTATAAAGTCCGGTGCTGGTTCCTGCAAAATAAACTTTATCACCATTATCTTTTTTTAGCATTTCTACCCATCGAACAGAGGGACCACTGCCTGTTCCATCAAGGTTTTGCTCCAAATTACCGCTTACCGACTCCCAGTTTTGTCCGCCATCACTAGTATGCCAAATACTAATTACTTCGTAATTAGTAAAGGAAACTAATATCTCAGAAGTATCGTAAGGATTTACTTTAACACAACCAATTGTTGCCGAAGGAAAATTATTTCCTGTAATTTCGGTAGGTGTAGGATCTCCGGTATTGGCATTTTCAACTTTATACACTTTGCCGCCATAAGTACAATAATAAAGTATATTAGCCGGATTTGTAGAAATATCAAGATTTGAAATCCAATCAGTACCAACATCTGTCTGGTTCATTTTATCCCAATTAATTAAAGTTGAATTATTGCTGTACTCCGGTATTTGGGTTAAATTTTCATTTCGCCAAATAATTTTACCACCAAGATAATACATTATTTTCGTATCGTTAGGGTCTAAAATAAAAGGATTGATAAAGTCCTGATCTGCGGCTCCATCCGGATCAACTTGAGTCCATTTCCATGAGCCGGCATCTAACCAGTTTCTATAAACAGTACCATTTTGTGATGACTGATAGTATTCATTTCCTTCGTTGATAACAGCACAATAAGCTCCGTCACCTCCACCAACATTAAACCATGAGGCTGTTCCAAATGTGTTATCTGTTCGCCATGAGCCATTATCCTGAAACCCGGCAACAATTACTGGATTTCCATTGGTTTGCATATCCAATGCTATAGCATAAGCTTGTGTTGTTAAATAACCGGCATTTAAGGAGCTCCAAACAACCGTTTCGTCATTATTCCCAACTGTTGAGTTTGTTATATCTGTGGTTAAGCTTAAACCTCCGTCATGACCGGAAATTACTTTTTTATCATCCGAAGGATAAAATACTAATGAATGTTGATCGGGATGGTGATTTGAATAACTACTGTAAGAGGTGTTTGTGGCAAGATAACCACCAATTTTAGTTAAATTGTTCGTAGTACTAAATCCATCGGTCGAACGCCACAAGTCAGTGCCTCCTATAATTACAAAATTTTCATCGCTGGGTCTGACTTTTATCAATAAATCATATCCTCCTTGTGAGTCAAAATTGCCGGTAAGATTGCCTTGTGCCGGTATATTTGCCGATAAATCTGTCCAGGAATAGCTGCTGGTATTAGGGTCATAGGTATATTTCCACAGGCTGTGTATCGGATTATCATTTGCATCAGTATTTACGTAAGTTAAAAAATAAACAACATTTTCATTACTAGGTGCAATATCAATAACTGTCCGGTTATAGTCTGTCGGAAAATCAGGATAAGTAGTATTATCTGGGGTAATATTTGTCCAACTGTTACCATTGTCTTGCGATAAATAAAAACCGCCAATATCTCCATCGCTACCTATTGCAATATATACATTTCCATTGGAGTCAATGTTTAAATCAGTAACACTGCTTGATGAAGGACTTGCCAGATTTACATCGCTGCTGGTAAAAACAGCTGTCCAATTTACTCCGGCATCTGTTGAACGATAAATACGCCCATAAGTTGCTGCATAAACATAGCTGTTTGTTGGAGAAACTTTTATATTCCAACAGTATTGAAAATCACTGTTAAATGATTCAGGAGTAGAAGAAGTTGAAGCTAACTGAGTCCAACTGATTCCATTATCAGTAGATTTAAAAATACCGTTGCCACGATATGGAGCGCCTGATGCACGAGCAGAGTTTCCACTGATTTCACCTGTGCCGTAATACCATGTATTTGTATTATTAGGGTCTTGAGCAATTGCTGTTACGCTGTGTAAATCATCCAAGGCAGTAACTTTTGTCCATGAAGAACCTCCATTGGTAGAACGCCACATTCCACCCGAAACACCGCCTGCAAGAATTATATTTTCATTGGCTTTGTCTATGGCTAAAGCTCTGGTACGTCCACCTACATTAAAAGGACCTCGGTGTGTCCAAGTTACGGCATTACTGCTTTTTAAGCTGTTTTTGGGAAGTTGCTTTGCAAAATCAAGCTCTTTTCCTCTAATATTATCTGGAATTTCACCTGTTGTCGGATTTATAAGTCTTCTTGTTTCGTATATCACTCTGTTGTGAGGATCGTCTTTAACAATTGGTTTTGTTTGTGCA
>JALWNR010000293.1 GCA_027083715.1 Bacteroidales bacterium | reverse complement strand
CTTTTGACCAAAGCGAAAGCTTTGGAATTGAAGATGCACGTATCAGTCAAATCGGTAATGATTATTACATCAATTACACCATCGTTTCAAGCGATGGTTATGCCACTTTTTTATCAAAAACACAGGATTTTAAACAGATAAAGCGCTTAGGTATAATTTTTCCACCCTTAAACAAAGATGTTTGCATTTTTGAAGAAAAAATAAACAACAAATACATTGCGCTACACCGCCCGGATAATCATGGCTTTGGACTCCCTTCAATTTGGTATGCAGAATCGCCTGATTTAATTCACTGGGGCAATCATAAATGTCTGTTACGTCCAAACGGGAATAAATGGGAGTCTCAAAAAATCGGAGCAGGTGCTCCACCCATTAAAACAAAATACGGTTGGCTGGTAATTTATCATGCAAAAGGAAACAATAATATTTACAGTTTAAATCTAATGCTTTTAGATTTAAAACATCCGAATAAAATTGTTGCTTTAAGCAAAAAGCCATTTATGCTTCCTGAAACAGATTATGAAAAAGAAGGTTTTTTTGGCAACGTAGTATTTACCAACGGACATATTGTATTCCCTTCCGGTAAAATCTATATCTATTACGGAACGAGTGATGAATATACCTGTATGGCACAAACATCAATAAATGATTTATTGAACCTTTTAAACTAAAAAGAATGCGAATAATCTACATATCAACCTATCCACCAACTGAATGTGGAATTGCCACTTATACGCAATATCTACAAACAGAAGTTAAAAGTTACGGAATAGAAGTTTTTGTACTGAGCCAATACGGTGCAAAAGGTGATAATGTTTTTGAAGTATATAATCCTGATGATAAGGATATTGCCTACAAATTATTTCATGTGATTTCAAAACTGACTCCCGACTTAATACACATTCAGCATGAATTTGGACTGTTTGGTTACGATCGTGGGGTTCAAATTGTTGATTTTTTAATTCGATGTAAAATGGCTGATATACCGGTAATTACAACATTGCATACAGTATATCTTAAACCAGCATGGAAAGAGCACCTGATTACTTCCGAAATTTTACGCCTTAGCAAAGAAATTATTGTACACGAAGCTTATCAAAAAGAGGCTTTAATTAACGAATATAAATGCCTGAAAGAAATCCATATAATACCACATGGTGTACGTAAAACAGAAACCATTAAATCAGCCAAAGAATTATTGGGTTTAAGCAGTAAAAAAGTGGTTTTACTTGCAGGATATTTCCGCACGAGCAAACATTTTGAAAAACTAATTGATATTTTTCCCGATGTTTTATTACAGGTACCAAATGCTGTTTTGCTAATTGCTTGCCGCTTACGCATAGTCGAGTATAATGAAAAACGCAAACAATTATTGCGTATGATGCGATTTTTGGATAAAAAAGAACACATTCGTATTCTGAAAGGGCAGTTTCCGCAAAAAACACTTGACTATATTATGAGTACTGCCGATGTAGTTGTTATGCCATACTCTGCCGGTGCACAAAGTGGTATGCTGGCACAATTTTCAGCTCATAATATTCCGGTTGTAACTTCTGATTTATTAAGCTTTAAAACATGGAACAAAGAAACCGGAGGCGGACTTACCTCATACACTAAAGAAGATTATGTGAACAATATTTGCAAAATTTTAAATGATGACACACTTGCCCTGAAAATGAGAAATAGGATCAAAAAAAGCAACGAACACCGTTATTGGGATATTGTAGCAAACAAACATCTGCGTATATATGAAAATATAGTGGCAAAAGAAGATGATATTGCCGAATATTTTTATGTACCAGAAACCAATCAATAACTTGTAAAAACATTCTACAGCCCTGTAGAGTTTAGGTGTAAAAAGTCATTATTATTTTTTGGAGCTTAGTTAAACCCCCAGCTTTACAGGACACTATGCTGAAATTTGCACTTTAAACCCTTCATTTTCCAAAATACGGCTTATTGATTTTAATTCATCATAACTTACCTTTACCAAACCGGGACTTGGCGTATCACGCGCAATAGTATAAATCATTACTAATTGAGGATTTACCTCTTTCACTAGCTTCAGCCATGCAGAAAGTTCTTCATCCGTAGTATTATCCACCTTTTTACCTTCATATTCACCCTTTACAAACATAGTTTGCAGAATAAACCTCCCATCGAACTGTTTCATGTTTTTTACCACATTTTCAATACGGTAAAACCCCAAAGGATTATTTATTAATCTAACGGTCTCACCTATACCGGAATCCAGTTTTAAAATGTTATCATCCACCTTTTTAAGAGCCTCAACAATTTTGGGTTTATGTATTAAAGTTGCATTTGACAAAACGGCAATTTTCGCTTTCGGGAAATACTTATTACGCAATTCAATACTGTCCTCAATAATTTCAGGAAACTCAGGATGCATTGTAGGTTCACCGTTTCCTGCATAAGTGATTACATCTAAAGCTTCACCATTTTTAAGCATATCGGATAATTTTTCATCCAATTTTTGTTTCACAACAGCTCTGGGGTGAAATTCTGCTTTTAAATCTTTTTTTTCGGGTGTCCAACCACATTCACAGTAAATACAATTAAAATTACAAAGCTTTGAGTCATTAGGTAAAAGGTTAATACCCAGCGAAATACCAAGACGCCTGCTTTTTACCGGACCAAAAATTATTTTATCGAAAAGAAAAGTTGCCATACACTGTTACTATTTAAAAAATAAAGTTGCAAATGTATAGAAATTAAACATGTATTGAAAACCATTTCTTTTATTAAAGCCTTAAAGTGAATTTAAGGTTTAAGCTGAAAATTTATTTTGCACTCTGCCATATTTGGTATATTTTCGACCTGATGAAAATTTTATTGGTTAATAAATCGGATAAAACAGGGGGTGCAGCAGTTGCTTGCAAGCGTTTACATACAGCTTTAAATAAAGCAAATATTGATGCGAAATTTATTGTAGAAGAAAAAAGATCAAGCAATGAAAATATTATTGATTTAAGTCCTAATGATTTAAGAAAAAAGCTGAATTTTATTCGATTTGTTACTGAACGGATATATTTTTTGCCATTTGAGTACTCAAAGGATTTGCGTTTTTCATTTTCACCGGCTTTTGCAGGACAAAACATTCATAAACATCCTGCTTTTATTAATTCGGATATTATTCACCTTCATTGGTTTAATCAAGGCTTTTTATCATTAAACAGTTTAAAGAATATTGTAAACAGCGGCAAACCCATAGTTTGGACTTTGCATGATATGTGGGCTTTTACTGGAGGATGTCATTACAGTGGAAATTGTACAAATTACCAACAAAATTGCGGAAATTGTCCTTTTTTAAAAAACCCAAAAGAAAAAGATTTATCGTACCGGATTTTAGAAAAGAAAAAGGAAATTTTTAAAAATGCAAACCTAACTTTTGTTACTTGCAGTAAATGGTTAAAAGACAAAGCAAAAACCTCATCACTTTTTAAAAATTTCAATATAGTTAATATTCCTAACCCAATTGATACCCAAGAATTTTATCCTTTGGATAAAATTAAAATCAGAAAAACATTAAAGCTCCCAAGCGATAAAAAGCTGATATTGTTTGCTGCTGCGAATATTGGCGACAAGCGTAAAGGTCTAAAATACTTGATAAATGCTTTACAAATTTACCATTCTGAAAATCCAAAGCAAGAGCTAGAAATTGTAACTTTTGGAAAATCAAGCAATCAGTTTTTTAAAAATATACCTTATAAAGTACATCATTTGGGGATTTTAACAAAAACTAAAGATATTGCCAATGCTTATAACGCTGTTGATGTATTCATTCTGCCATCTTTAGAAGATAACCTACCCAACACAATCATGGAAGCACTTGCATGCGGAACACCTGTTTTGGCATTTCAAACCGGTGGTATTCCCGAAATGATAGAACATAAAAAAAACGGATATATATCTAAATATAAGTCTGTTGAAGATTTAAAAAACGGAATTAATTTTATTTTAAATTATCCACAATGGGAAACTTTAAGTAAAAATGCCCAAAAAAAGGTAATTGCTGAATATTCTGAAAAAGTAGTTGCCAAAAAATATATTGAAGTTTATAACAGCCTATTGATAGATTCTATTGAAAAAAATCAGTGAAAAATATCTGGAATATAGAAATCTGAAAGAAAAATCGTAAATTTGTAATATCTAAAAAATTTTCTAATGAGCGATATCGATAAACATACAGACAACGATGATTACATTGTAATACCAAATCCAATTTATGATGTAGTTTTTAAATATCTTATGGAAGATACTGAAAGTGCAAAAATTATTATTTCAACGCTTATAAACGAAAAAATAAAAATACTTACTTTTGAACCTGTTTCGCACACCGAAAGCATAAAAGACCCAGAATCGGAAAAAGACATTAAACTTTTTCATCTTGACTTTACTGCGGTGATTGAAAAACCGGATGGAGAAGAAGAATTAATCATGATTGAAATTCAAAAAGCCAATCATGCAAGTGACATTTTTAGATTTAAAAGGTATATAAGTGCCAATTTTCAGAGAAAACAAGAAAAAGAAATTATTAATCCGATAACTCAGACTGTTGAAAAAATCAATAAACCTATCAGGCTAATACCCATATTTATTTTAAATTTTAGAATAGAAAATGAAATTAATGATTTATTGATAAAGACAAACCGTATTAAAACAGGTATTTTTAAAGAAAAAAAATTAGAAAAAGTTAATG
>JALWNR010000292.1 GCA_027083715.1 Bacteroidales bacterium | reverse complement strand
GTCTATAAGTTTGACTAATATTATATTCAAAATGTTGCATTTTTTACGAAATTAATTTATGAAAAAAAGTATTGTTATTGCACTATCAATAGTTTCTCTTTTATGGGTGATTTTTATAATAGACCTGATAATTCCAGTTAATTTTACATCTTTTGGAATATTGCCCCGGAGCAGCGAAGGAATTAAAGGAATCTTGTTTGCTCCCTTTCTACATTTAAATTTAGCACATATCATGTCTAATACAATGCCTTTGTTAATTCTGTTGACCGGACTTTTTTGGTTTTACGAACGAATAGCCTGGCGTGTTTTGGCTTTATCCATTATCATAGGAAATGGTTTGTTGTGGATTTTAGGTAGAAGTCTGGTTCATGTAGGAGCCAGTGGTGTAATTTTCAGCCTTGTATCTTTTTTTATTTTAAGTGCAATTTTCAAAAAAAATCTGAAAGCATTAATATTAGGCTTATTTGTATTTTTTATGTACGGAGGGATTATTTGGGGAGTATTACCGGGACAGATGGGAGTATCATGGGAAGGACACTTGTTTGGGTTCATTGCAGGCGGGATTTTAGCATATTTTTTCAGAGATGCAGAAACGTAAATTATGAATTTACATTTTAATTATAAATTTTAGATTATTATTTTGTATCTTGCTAAAAATTTGTAAAGAATTGATCAATGGCTGTTTCATTACTAGAAGAATCAACAGTAAATAAACGTTTTTTATTTCCCAGGGAAAAGCAGTTTGATTCGCTTTATTGGTTAGAATCAGAAAAGAACAAATTATCTTGTTACCGGATGATGAATCACCCTAATGAGAAAATGATTGTAGTTTTTCATGCCAGTAGTGAGGTTGTTGCCGATTATTTGGATGTTTTCGTAAAAGAAATTGATAAAATGGGTTACAATGTATTGATTGCCGAATACAGAGGTTACTCATTATCCGAAGGTTATGCTACATTGATTAATATTTTGGAAGATATGAACGTGATTATCAATGGTAGTAAAATAGCTCATGAAAAAATCGTGGTTTTCGGACGTTCACTAGGCTCTATTTATGCTATAAATGCTGTAAACCGATTTAAAAAAATAAAAGGATTAATTATCGACAATGGAATAGCTGATTTTTATGAACGTCTCAGTCGCAGGGTTAGTCCGGAAGATATTGATACAACAGAAAAAAAATTAAGAGCTGAAGTTTTAAAGTATTTCAATATCCAGAAAATGCTTAAAGCCTTTAAAGGTAATGTACTGATTATGCACTCCAATGAAGACCGTATTATGCCTGTTGAACATGCCAAAAAGCTTTATGAATGGGCTAATGAACCTAAATTACTAAAACTTTTCCCGGAAGGAGAACATAATCTTCTGTACGAATTTAACAGAGAAAGCTATTTTCATACGATAAAGATGTTTATGGAAAGTATATAGGCTGGTGACAATCAAAATATAAAGCCTAAAAATCGAAACTTTGCTTTCATTAAAAATTTATTATTTTTATGGCTTAAAATTGTAAGCTTAAATCATGAGTGAATCCATAATTAATGCCCTTGTTCATCTTTTTGCCATTATTTCCAATTTTACCGATGTATCAATTTCAGACAAAGCACGTGATATAGTTAAATCATTTCTGAAAAAACAGCTCAATACAGCTCAATATCATGAATATCTGCGAGTTTTTGAGAATTATTTAGAGTTTTATCAAAGAGATAAATCATCAAGTGTAAAAGGACGAAAGCGTGGAGCATTGAGCTCGGTAAGAGTATTAAAAATTGCTCAGCAAATCAATGAAAACCTTCAGCAAAAAGATAAATTCATTGTTTTACTCCGACTAATTGAATTTGTCAACGAAGACAATATTATTTCCGCATCAGAACTTGATTTTATTACTACAGTTGCTGAGTCGTTTAATATATCGCAGGAAGAATTTGAACATATAAAAGCACTTGTAACAAACGATTTATCAAATATTAAAAATAAACAAGCATTTTTAATTATTTCGGGCAATAATCCAGAAACGGATTCAGATGGACTTTGGTTTGATGAAAATAATCCACAAAAAGAAGATTCATTCAGATATCTGGAAAATGAGAATTTAGCAGGAGAAATTGTTATCCTCCGTATTGAATCGCATGAAGTTTATTTTTTTAATTATCATGGTAACAGCACATTATACCTTCACGGGCAAAATATTATCCCCTATACAGGTTATGTATTAGACCATGGTTCAATCATAAAAGGTCCCAAAATTTCGCCGGTTTATTACAGTGATATCGTAGGTATTTTTTTACAATCGCCTACACAAGCAAAAATTATTTTCAGAGCTGATGAAGTGAGCTTTCATTTTAAAAATAGTAAAAATGGAGTTCAAAAATTTAGTTTTGTAGAAGAATCCGGACAGATGATTGGGATAATGGGCGGAAGTGGTGTTGGTAAATCTACATTACTGTCTGTTTTAAACGGTAAGATTAAAACATGTGAAGGGAAAATTACCATAAACGGTTATGACATTCATCAGGATAAAGAAGAATTAAAAGGAGTGATTGGCTATATTCCGCAAGATGATTTGTTAATTGAGGAACTGACTGTTTATCAAAACTTGTATTTTAATACACAACTTTGTTTCAGCGATTTCAGTAATGAAAAAATACAAGAACATGTTGAAAAAACATTGCGTGATATTAATTTATGGGAAATTAAAGATCTGCAAGTAGGCAGCCCGTTAAAAAAAACAATCAGCGGTGGGCAACGCAAACGTTTGAATATTGCACTGGAACTTATCCGCGAGCCGTCTATACTATTTGTAGATGAACCCACATCGGGACTTTCGTCGCACGATTCGGAAATGGTTATGTTGCTTTTACGTCAGCAGGCTACTAAAGGCAAGCTGGTGATTGTGAATATCCATCAGCCTTCATCAGATATTTTTAAGCTGTTTGACAAACTCTGGGTAATGGACAAATACGGCTACATAATTTATAAGGGCAATCCTATTGAGTCTATTACATATTTCAAACGTATAATCAGCCATATTAATGCAGAAGAAAATGAATGTCCGAGATGCGGAAATGTTAATCCTGAACAAATACTTGAAATTGTTGAAGAAAAGGTAGTTGATGAGTACGGACATTTTACCAATATCCGAAAAAAAACGCCGGAAGAATGGTATGCACTATCACAGGAAATTTTACCTCCAATAAAAAAAGAACCTTTAAAAAAAGGTAATCTACCCAAAAATCAATTTAAAATTCCTGGTTTATTAAAACAATTTCAAATTTTTTCATTAAGAAATATTATGGCAAAACTGACAAACCAACAGTATTTGCTGATAAATTTTCTGGAAGCTCCATTGCTAGCTGTAATATTGGCATTTTTCACAAAATATCTAATTGATGGAAGATATATTTTTGCAGATAATAAAAATTTGCCTGTTTATTTGTTTATGAGTATTGTTGTTGCCTTGTTTACAGGACTTACCGTAAGTGCACAAGAAATTATCAAGGACAGAAATATTTTAGAACGCGAATCTTTTTTGGAATTAAGCCATTTTAGCTATATCAATTCTAAAATTGCAGTACTATTTATTATGTCTGCCATTCAAGTTCTTAGTTACATCATCATAGGTAATTGGATTTTACATATAAACGGAATGATTTTCAGTTATTGGGTAATCTTATTTTCTACTGCTGCTATGGCTAATTTAATTGGATTAAATATTTCGGCAGCACTAAATTCAGTAGTAAATATCTATATTTTAATTCCTTTTATTCTGGTTCCTCAACTTTTACTGGGTGGAGCAATGGTAAAATTTGAGGATTTACACGACAGCATCACTTCAAAAAAATATGTTCCTTTAATTGGTGATTTGATGGTTTCACGTTGGGCATATGAAGCCATGACAGTAGAACAATTTAAAAACAATAAATTTGAAAAACTATTTTTTGAAGAAGAAAAAGCAAAAAGCAGATATACCTATAAATCAGCTTATTGGATATCTGAAATAGATACACACTTGAATAAGGTAATTTTGCAAGTAAAACAAAATAAGCTACAAAATACAGAATACAATATTAGGTTGATAAACAATGAATTACAAAAAATATCAAGATCAAAAGAAATAAAAAATATAGCTGTACCCGTACTTACAGGTGTTGAAAAAAAAGAATTACTTTTTGAATCGGCAAAAGATGTAAAGAATTATCTGGATACAATTAAAACTATTTTTAACAAATTAGCAATAGAAGCAGGACGTAAAAAAGACCAAAAATTTAAACAATTAGTAAAAAAAATTGGGAAAGAGGCTGTATATCATTTACAATTAGAAAATCACAATAAAAGTTTATCGGATATAGTGTTAAACAAAATGGAAATGAAAAAAATCATAGAAATTGATGGTGAATTTATCCAGAAAAAAGATCCTGTATTTATGGAGCCTGTTTCAAACTATGGAAGAGCACAATTCTTTGTATCGGAGAAATCTTTTTTAGGACATGTTTTTGATACTTTTTGGTTTAATATAACCGTAATATGGTTAGGAAGTTTTATTTTATACCTTGCTTTGTTGGGCGATTGGTTGAAAAAACTTTTGGATATATCTGCAAAATTCAGCCTAAAAAAAGAAAAAGCATAACCGCAATAATTCATGAAATTCTCTTTATGCAGATACGAGGCACCGAATTCCGCCGACATATCTTTATATTTCAAGGAATTCGTAACGAAGTAGATG
>JALWNR010000291.1 GCA_027083715.1 Bacteroidales bacterium | reverse complement strand
GTCTGGAATACAGCTGAGATTACTAACAAAACTCAAAAGCTACTTGATATGCTAAATATACCTATTACGTAAAAAGAGAAAAGTTAGAGGTTAAGAAAATTTATTTTCTGTTACACAATAACAGTTCGGTATCAACAACCCTGTCCTTTAGGGCAGGGTTTAATACAACGCCTACAAAAGCGATGTAAGTAATTTATTATCAAAATGAACGAAACATTCATGCATCGCAAAAAATATAGTATTTTTATCCGCATATTATTCGGATTAACACTAATTATTGCAACTGTCAATGGTTTGGGGGCAGATAAAACAGCCCCTTTTAAACATAGCACAATACAAACATAAATCTGCAGTGATAAACCATAAAGTTTGCTCATTCCTACGGAATTTAAGTTTCCGTATATTCCTATATCCCAATTCCCATTGGTGCTTACATAAAGAACATCGCTATAAAAATGTATTACTAATAAAGTGCATGCCTTATTTATAAAACAATAAACATCGCACTGTTTCCTGTTTTCCGCACTTCATAAAAAAATCTTAACTCATTGATTTACAATAGGTAATTTTAAAAGATGGGTGTCCCGTGCTATACTTGCAAATGTTTTTACCTAAAAAGAAAAATAAATCTAATAGTGTTTCTGTTCAAATTATTATTGAAAATTGTTTGGGTGTCCCAAAAATTAAAACAGGAAAAATAGTCCGGTAGGGATGGGTTTATGGTAAGGTGATGATAGAAAATCAGCTTACTTGTGCAATCCTAATTCCAGTCCGATTGCTAATTTTGGAAAATAAAATTCTCCAACCATTGCTTTATAATCATCAGTTAATAAATTGCTTAAACGATAAGATGTGCTAATTACCCAGCGGTTTACTCCCATTCGGGCGATTAAGCCGTAATTTAAATGGTTTACATAGTTTAAGTCTTTTTCGTTTACTTTTATTTTGCCGGCATAGGCAGGCGGACTGTTTTTGTTGGCAGCATCCTCGTAAAAATGTTTTATAGTTATCGCGTAACCACCATAAGCGCCCAAATCTATAAATTTACCGATAATATTTCCACGCTTTCCAAAATTAAAGCGAATATATAATTCCAGATTGATATTGTTGTATTTTAGTTTTTCTTTATCATGTTGTATGTTATTTGGAATTTGCTTTCCTGCATATTGTTTTATCGAATATTGTGAGTTTGCATAGCTTAAACCCGTTCCAAACGCAAACCATTCGCTTAATTTGCGTTTATATCGCCAGCCAATGGTGAATTCTCCTGACCTTCCGGTATTTGTTTCTACTTCATTATCTTCATTCATCGGAATAGTAAATAGATAATTCAAATAAAGTTGATGAAAATTTTTGTAATTAGGACCGCTTGAAGGCATTTGAAAATCCAGTTTTTGTATGTCTTGATGTAATAAAACGGTTTGCGAGAAAAGATTTGCTGCAAAGAGTATAAATATAGGTAAAAGTATATGTTTCATTTTTTTGTTTTTGCTAAGATATCACAAATTAATGTATTTTTTGTTCGTAAAGCAATGTTCATATCACTAATGAATTGTTTGACATATTTTACATATAAGAACATCCGCTATAAATTGGACATATTCTAAGTTAAACTATTAAATTAATATTTTAATTCTGCCTTGTTTTATAAATATTAGTAAACCCTTTGAAATGAACTGTTACACTTCCGTTTTCCGGTATTTCTGTCAAATCTAGGATAAGTGCATCTTTTTGATAGACATCTATCAGCCAATAAGATTGAATTATCCCGTTTTCATCTTTAATGTTATAGTATAAATAATTATTCATTTTCCCTTTTTTGCGAACAATAAGGTTTTTATGTACCTGAACAATTAATTTATTATCTTTTAATACAAAATCAAAAGTGGGTTTTAAATGTAAGGTTCTAGCAGTAGTGAAAAAACTTGCTTGAGGCACACCGTATCCATGTGCATAATCAAAATAAGGATATAAATCGCCTGACTGCTCAATTAGATCGAAAAGTTGCATGTTTGTTAAAAATGGACGACTTTGCCATGCACAAGCAATAAAACCGGTAACCAAAGGTGTTGCAAATGAAGTACCTTTTACTTTTTGCAGTTTGTTTTTTCCTGCAGCAATTACAGTACCCACGGCTACAACATTGGGTTTTCTTTTATAACTTGCATTGGGTCCGTAGGAACTGTAATTTGCATGGAAATCTGTATAAGGGTTAATTGCCCCCACACTCATTACACTGTCTGCATCTGCCGGAGTAGCAAGTATTTTCCAATCCAAATCACCATCATTACCCATTGCATTTACTACGATTATACCTTTTCCGGCAGCCATATTTGCAGCTTTTGCCACCAGACTCGTATGTCCGTCCATTTGAAAAGTATAGTAGCGATGATAAGTATAAGCCAATGAACTGCTAATTATATCGGCTCCGTTTTTATCAGCCCACTCCATTGCTGCTAACCAGTTTTCCTCCTCAGAGAATGGTTCTGTATTAACCTCTGTTCGTGCCAGCAAAAACTGTGCATCGGGAGCTAGCCCCATATTTTTCCCGTTTGTTCTTCCCGCTATACAAGAAAGTACCATTGTTCCATGCTCATTATGCGAATAAACCTCTTGTTTTTTTCGTGCAAAATCATACGTTTGTACAATTTGTCTGTTTTTAAATAAATGAACAAACACAGGACTTTTATCCACATTGGGAAAACCTGCATCAAAAACAGCTATTTTTATTCCTTTACCGGTAAAACCTGCATTCCAAAAACTATCTGCTTGCATTCTTCCGGTTTGTAAATAAAGTAATTCCTTTTCGCTATTTGAAATTATGGTGTCATAGGTATTGCGTAATAAAATTGCTTTTGTAGTAATTGGTTGAATATATTTAACAAAACTTAAAGAATATAATTCATTAATTTGTTTTTTATTTGCTGTTATCGAAACCGCATTGAACCAACGTGATTGAATATTTACGGATTGTACTATTTCTGATACCTTATTTATATATAGATTATTAATGGGGAAATCTGTACTGTCGTACAGATTTATATCCGATTTTATACGCCTTTCAATGGCTTTGGGGTCAAAATACTCAAAAGGATTAAAAGTACAGCCTGATTTGTCTTTAAAAAAGACCCAATACTTTTGTGATTGTGCATTTATTTTAAGCGTAAATAACAAAAGAACTATTATTGAGACAAATCTTTGCATTTTTCAGGTTTTAAAAACTGCAATTTACAGTAATTCATGTTTTATCACAAATAAATTTTATTATTTCTAGAATGAAAAGACCACAGATTTATGGATTTATAAAAAAAAACAGACAACTTATAAAGAGGTCTGTTTTTATAATATTTTCATCAATACTTTATTATTTTTTCCCTTTAAGTTTTTCTATTTCTTTTCTTGCCTTTTCTAATTCTACTTCAATATTTTTTTGATTATCTTTTGCTTCTTTAATGAATTTTTTAAGAATTTTTTCGTTTGCTGCCAGCTTTTTATTTTCATCTTCTAGGTCTTTCATTTGAATTGAAAGTTTTTTCTGTTCAGTTTCTAAGTTTTCAAGCTGCTTTTTTAGTTCAATTTCCCGTTCTACAAGTTCTGCGTTACGTGCACGTAACTGATGTTCCTGTTTTTTTGCTTTTTGTACAACCTCTTTAAGTGTTTTTTCATTTTTCATGGCTTTTTCATGGGCTTTTCTTAACTCTTCCTGCTTTTCAGCCATTTCATTTTGGGCAGCTTCAAGTTCTTTAAGATTTTTTCTTAATTCTTCTTCTTGCAGTGCCATTAATTCTGCCTTTTCAATTAATTCTTGTTCCAGTTTTTTACTTTCAGTAATATTTGTAGCCAGGTTTAAAATTTTATACACTTCACCATCTGCATCAACAATTGGTGTATAAACTTGATGCAACCAAACAGTCTCTCCGTCAATCACAAATGATTTAACATCTGTAATAATTTCACCATTTTTAAGTCTGTTCCAAAACTCTTCGCCACGAATATGATCATCATCCATTTTTTCAAAATCGCTTTGGTGTTTACCGACCATTTCGCTACGTTTCAATTTTAATAGTTTTAAAAATGCTTCGTTAGCATCAATAATATATCCATTTAGATCAAACTCAATTACCAGCGATGAATTATTAATTGCATTCAGGATACTGCTCATTTCTGCTTCACGGCGTGCAGACTCTTCTTGTGTAGCTTGAAGTTCTTCAAAGTTCTGACGCATTTCTTCTTCTTGTGCCGCCATTTCCTCTGCTTGTCTTTGTGATTTTTCAAGTAATAAAGCAGTACGTGTATTAATTTTTGCCAAAGAAATAGTGGATGATATACTCTCTGTTACTCGCTCAACAAATTCAATTTCATGTTTTTTAAATTTGTTAAACGAAGCTATTTCAATTACACCAAAAATTTCATCTTCAAGTTTCAAAGGAACAATCAATAAACTTTTTGGAGCAGAACCTCCTAATCCTGAGGTTATACTTAAATAACCCTCGGGTATATCATTTAAATAAACAGTTGATTTTTCAACAGCACACATTCCAACTAATCCTTCTCCCAGATATATTTTTTTCTGTTTTTTACGTTCTCTATTGTATGCATAGGTAGCTACTAATTCCAAATAAACATCTTCTTTATTATTATCATTCAGCAAAAACAAACCGGATTGATTTGCATCTAAAAAATTCACCAAATGACGAACAATATTCGCAGTTAATTTATCAATATCACCGGC
>JALWNR010000290.1 GCA_027083715.1 Bacteroidales bacterium | reverse complement strand
GCTTTAAAGATATTGTTTTGGTAGATGATTTTTCTAATATTGAAAAAAATAAAAATTTAGAGAATAAAGCGTATTCCGAAAAAGTTCATCGTACAGATTTTTTTAATTGGTTAGATAATAACCATAAATATGTACAATTTGTTTTTCATATTGGAGCACGCACCGATACTACTGAATTTGATGTCCAAATATTCAATGAATTAAATCTTGGTTATACACAGAAAGTTTGGAAAGCCTGTGTTAAATATGGATTGCCCTTAGTCTATGCTTCATCAGCAGCTACCTATGGCATGGGAGAGTTGGGCTATGATGACCGGCATGATATAGTGAATCAGTTAAAGCCGTTAAACCCCTATGGCGAATCAAAGAATGAATTTGATAAATGGGCTTTACAACAAAAACAGCAGCCTTATTTTTGGGTAGGTTTAAAATTTTTTAATGTGTACGGACCTAATGAGTACCATAAAGGCAGAATGGCATCGGTAATTTTTCATGCACATCGCCAGATTCAAGAAAGTGGAAAAATGAAATTGTTTCGCTCACATAACCCTAAATTTAAGGATGGAGAACAAATGCGCGATTTTGTATATGTGAAAGATGTGGTAAAGGTACTGTATTTTTTCTTAAACCACCGTAAAGATTCCGGTCTTTACAACCTTGGAACCGGTAAGGCTCGAACTTTTTTAGATTTGGCTAGCAATACTTTTAAAGCAATGGATATTCCTAATAATATTGAATTTGTTGATACACCTATTGACATCAGAGATAAATATCAATATTTTACCGAAGCAAATATAAATAAATTACGCAGCATTGGCTATACCGATGAATTTTATTCTTTGGAAGAAGGAATTGATGATTATGTGCGAAACTATTTGCAAAGGAAACAGTATTTGTAAAAACTCAGAACCTCTCCTACTCGGTGTGTTCCAAAAATACACCGAGTCTTTTCGGCACCTAATTTATCACAATTTTACAATAACCTATGTAGCAATAATTTAAGTCTTTAAAACCTCCTCTAACTGTTTTTTAAATGCAGGTAGTTTTTCAGTGATGGCCTTCCAGACCTCATCGGCATCAAAGCCAAGAAATTCACTAACAATATGTGGTTTATTTTCTCTAATTTTATTCCACGAAACTGAATTATAACTTTCTTTAATTTCAGGTGCAATTTTTCTATCAATTTCAGCAACCAGTACTAAATTCATTTTCACAGCATCCCAAATAAGCGGATTTTCAAGTAATTCAGCAGCACTGTTAATATCTTCTGTAAATCTTTGAATTTTATCCAAGGCATTGTATAAAGTTCGAATTTTTTGCAGTTCTTGCTCTTTCATTATTCTTTATTTGGATTGATACTTAAATTTAACTCTTTTAACTGTTGCTTATCAATAGGGGCAGGAGCATCCATCATAATATCTCTTCCTGCATTATTTTTTGGGAATGCAATTACATCGCGAATACTATCCGAACCATTCAGCAAAGCTACCCAGCGGTCTAATCCAAAAGCAGCACCTCCGTGTGGCGGAGCACCGTATTTAAAGGCTTCCATCAGAAAACCAAATTGTGCTTCGGCTTCTTCGGGTGTAAATCCCAACAGATCAAACATTTTGTGTTGCAATTCGTTATCAAAAATACGAATAGAACCACCACCAATTTCCACACCGTTTACAACAAAATCATAAGCATTGGCACGTACTTTCCCCGGTTCACTGTCCAGTAAATGCATATCTTCTTCTTTGGGCGATGTAAACGGATGATGCATCGCATGAAAGCGTTTGTTTTCTTCGTCCCATTCCAGCAAAGGAAAATCCACTACCCATAAAGGTACAAATTTATTTTTATCGCGCAAACCCAAACGCTCACCCATTTCTAAACGTAACTCATTTAAAGCATTCAGACTGTTTGATTTTTCTCCGGAAATTACCAAAATTAAATCGCCCGGCTTAGCTCCAAATACCTCTGCCCATTCTTTTAAATCATCCTGACTGTAAAACTTATCTACCGATGATTTAAATGTTCCGTCTTCGTTATATTTTACATACACTAAACCTTTGGCACCGATTTGCGGTTTTTTAACAAAATCAATCAGTTTATCCAATTGCTTACGCGAATAATTTGCACATCCTTCGACACAAATACCTCCGATGTATTCCGCATCATCAAACACTTTAAAACCTTTGCCTTGTACAACACGGTTCAGTTGATGAATTTTTATTCCAAAACGCAAATCAGGCTTATCACTGCCATAAACGTTCATGGCTTCTTCATAGGTCATTACGGGAAAATCACCTTCAAACTCAATTCCTTTCACCGTTTTAAAAATGTATTTAGCCATTCCCGAAAACATAGCAATTACCTCATCCTGAGTAGCAAAAGACATTTCGCAGTCAATTTGCGTAAATTCCGGCTGGCGGTCGGCGCGGAAATCTTCATCGCGAAAACATTTTACAATTTGGTAATAGCGGTCTAAACCACCTACCATAAACAATTGTTTAAACACTTGCGGAGATTGTGGCAAGGCGTAAAACTCACCGGGACTTAATCTCGAGGGCACCACAAAATCGCGGGCACCTTCCGGCGTAGATTTAATCAGATAAGGTGTTTCAGCCTCAACAAAATCATGGTCATCCAAATAATTACGTACAGCTTTGGCTACTTTATGGCGCAAAATCAAAGCATCTTTAACAGGATTTCTACGAATATCCAAATAGCGATATTTCATTCTTAATTCTTCACCCCCATCACTTTCATCTTCAATGGTAAACGGCGGTACTTCCGATGCTTTAATTACGTCCAGTTTTTCCACAATAATTTCAATATCACCGGTAGGCAGTTCCCGATTTTTTGAAGCACGTTCAACCACTTTACCTTCAACACGGATAACATATTCACGTCCCAGTTTATTAGCCTGTTCAGCCATTCCGGCATTTGTTTCCATATCGAAAACAAGCTGTGTAATTCCGTATCTGTCGCGCAAGTCAATAAATGTCATACCACCCAGTTTACGTACACGCTGTACCCAGCCGCTTAAAACAACTTTTTTATCGATATCTTCAATTCTTAATGCTCCGCAATGATGTGTTCTGTACATAATTATATTTATATTAAAAACTTTTATATCCTTTTAGGCTGCGAAAATATAAAAAATAAGTTAATTTTAAGGATTTATGTTTGGCAAGGGGTTTGGACAATAAAAAGCACGGATAAAAAATGAGTGTTCCAAACTGATTTAAAAAGGATAAAAACTTTAATAAACTAATAAAATTTTATAATTATGACCAGACATATATTTTTTCTATTAATGATTTTAAGTTTATCGTGTACAAAATCCGGAAATGAGGAAAACGTTGTCGATTTTGCAGACACTTTATCAGCAGAAAAAGATACTATTAATAAAAGTACTAAGGTAGTTTATATCGCTATTGCTTCAATGACATCACCAAAAGAAACCTATATTTATTATGATGATTTGATAAAATATATTTCGCAAAAAGTTGGTCATCCAATTTATATAAAACAGAAAAGAACCTATGAAGAAGTAAATATGCTCCTTGAAAATTCAGAGGTGGATTTTGCATTTATTTGCTCAGGGGCTTATGTTTATGAATATCAAAAAAATAAAATAAAATTGCTTGTTGCTCCGGAAATTGATAATAAAGTCTCATATCATGCATATATTATCACCCAAAAAGATGCAAAAATTGAGACATTTGCCGATTTTAAAAACAAAAGCTTTGCTTTTACCGATCCTTTATCGAACACAGGAAGAATGTACCCTTTAAAAAAACTTACGGAATTGCACCGCAATGAAAAAGACTTTTTTCTTAAAACAATTTATACCTATGGTCATGATATATCTATCAATATAGTAAACAGAGGAATTGTTGACGGCGCATCGGTTCACGGACTAATTTTTCATTATTTATCTTTGTTTCATCCCGAAAGAGTTGCAAATATTAAGATAATTGAGCAATCTGAACCTTTCGGAATTCCTCCGGTAGTAGCTCCGATTACTTTAAAAAAAGAGTGTTTTAATAAATACAGGAAAATATTTTTGAATATTCATAAAGACAGTACAGGTAAAAAAATTCTTGAAAAATTGCATATCAATAAATTTGTTATTGTAAACGATTCTATATATAAAAGTGTGTTTCAGCTAAAAGAATACATTGATAAAAAATATGAAAAATAAAAATATTAATATCCCTCTATTTTGGAAATTTGCTATTACTTCAACAATAATAGTAACAATATTTGGTTCGATAAACATATATCTTTTGTGGACATCGGTTTACAAATCTTTTGAGCAGGAGATTGATAAGCGATGTAAAGTTTTGTCCAGAATCATTTCTGAAAAGGCGGTAACTCCTATGGTGTACGAAGATAAACTCAGACTTTATAGCATTTTAGATGACATAAAAAATAGCGACCCAAGTATTTCATATATATTTATCCTAAACAATACTAACGAATTAGTTGCGCAGACCTATGATATTAAAATACCGAAAAACCTTTTGCAAGTAAATAGTTTAAATTCAAACAAGTACAATATAAAGGTGATTTATACCGACAATTATAAACACGCCGTGATTCGCGATATTGCATACCCTATTCTAAATGGTGAAATAGGAACCGTGCGGCTGGGCATAGTAGAAGAACATATTCAGCAAGAAATAAAAGATGCAACAAAAAATCTGGTGCTTATGATAATTGCATTTTTCCTGTTTGGACTTGCCGGAGCATTGGCTTTTTCATATATGATTACCTCACCCATAAAGAAAATAAGCAGAAAAGCGCAAATAATAGATTTAAATAATATTGATACAGAAGATAATATTTCTTACAAACAAGGACTAAGGTTATTTCGTATTCAAATTAGTGATGAACTGGACATTCTGACAACTAAGTTTTCAGAAATGCTTAATCGTTTAAAAAAGAACTACCTGAAACTCAAAGAAACTCAGGATGCACTTATACAAGCAGAAAAACTTGCTTCATTAGGAACACTTTCTGCCGGTGTGGCTCATGAAATAAATAACCCGATTTCAGGAATTAAAAACTGTGTAAACAGAATTATGAAAAAGCCGGAAAATATTGAGCAAAATGTTAAATATACAATACTAATTAAAGAAGCAGCAGAAAAAATCGAAAGTGTAGTTCATCATTTACTGAGTTTTAGCAGAAAACAAGATTTAAAATTGCAAAAAGTAACGCTTAGCCGTGTTATTGATAGTGCCATATTGCTTACTAAGTATAAGCTGGAAAGTAATCAGATACAATTAATTGCAAATTATCAGTCGAATTTTTATGTAAAAGGTAGTGCAAACCATTTGGAGCAAGTATTTGTAAATTTAATTATCAATAGTTTGGATGCAATCCTTGAACGAAAAAAGAAAGAACCGGATTTAAGGGGTGAAATCAGTATAAAAATCAACAGAATATCAGACAGAGTGTACGTGCATTTTAAAGATAACGGTATGGGGATACCGGATGAAATAAAAGATAAAATTTTTGATCCTTTTTTTACAGCTAAAGAGGTAGGAAAAGGTACCGGTTTAGGACTGTCTGTATCTTTTAATCTTATAAAAGAACACAAAGGAAAGATTTTTTTCAGTTCAATTAGGGGAGTACATACTGAATTTGTCATTGAATTGCCTTGTTACAAAAATTCCGATCAGTAAAATAAGATTTATGAAAATATATGTAGTTGATGATGAAAGGATTATAAGAGTATCTTTGGCAGATGAATTAAGAGATGCCGGCTATGAGGTTTTTGAATTTGCCAATGCAAATTCTGCATTGATGCAAATAAATGAAGTATTACCCGATATTATTATTACGGATCTTAAAATGCCTGAGATGGATGGTCTTGAATTTCTTAAGCGGATAAAAAATATAAATTCGGGTATTTACGTAATTTTAATGACTGCATATTCAACAGTACCAACAGCTGTTGAGGCAATGAAAATAGGAGCCTACGATTATATTGAAAAGCCCTTTGATAACGAAAAAATACTGTTGATTATCAAGCACATCATTGAGCTTAAACAGATTAAAGACGAAAACAAAGAACTAAAAATTAAGCTTAAACGGGATTATGATTTTTCATCTTATGTAGGAAACAGTAAAGAAGTACAAAAAGTGTTTGATTTGGTTAAAATAGTTGCACAAAAATCTACATCGGTACTTTTAGTTGGTGAAACAGGTACCGGAAAGGAATTATTAACCAATATAATACATTACAACAGCAGCCGGAGTAACAAGCCATTGATAAAAGTGAGTTGTGCCATTTTAAGCCGCGAAATATTTGAATCAGAGCTTTTCGGACACGAAAAAGGAGCTTTTACGGGCGCCATTGAACAAAAAAAAGGGAAGTTTGAACTGGCAGATCAGGGAACATTGTATTTAGACGATATTGATGATGTTCCTTTGGATTTACAGGTAAAACTTTTAAGAGCATTGGAAGAAAGAGAAATAGAGCGGGTTGGCGGAAACAAGGTCATTAAAATAGATGTACGTTTGATTGCTTCAACAAAAAAAGATTTACGAAAAATGGTAGACGAAGGTAAATTCAGGGAAGACCTTTTTTATCGTTTAAATATTTTCCCGATTCAACTGCCTCCTTTAAGAGAAAAGCCGGAAGATATTATACAGCTTACAAAGCATTTTGTATCAATATATTCCGAAAATGGAATTAAAGAAATCGATGAGGAAGTGTTTGACATTTTAACTCAATATCCTTTTCCCGGAAATGTCAGAGAATTAAGAAACCTCTCGGAACGCTTAACACTTTTGAGCGGAGATAACAAGATTACCAAAGATATCGTTCCATATGAGATTAAATTTCCGGGCTTTAAACCCACCTGCTTTACTTTTGATAATAAAACACTAAGGGAAATTATGGAAGAGGTTGAAAAAAATGCGATTCTTGGAGCTTTAGACAAAGCGCATGGCAACAAAGCAAAAGCTGCTGAGCTACTAGGAATTCCTGCATCTACATTAAAATCAAAAATTGCAAAATACAATTTATAATAAATTGCCCCAAAAAGCTTTCTTAAACTCTTAAAACAAAGCGACGAAATATCGTCAAAAGCGACTATATTTCGTCGCTTTTTCTCATTTACCCTACCCCAAAAAAGCAAATGTTTTCTAACATAAATTTATTTTTTCTTCTCATACACAGACACATAGCTCATATAATATGTAATGCCCGAAATATCGCATTTTTATGGGAATGCGAATTGAATTAAATCATATCAAACAGAAAAAAATATTTTAATAAACTAAATTTTTACAATTATGAAAAAGTATTTTAACTATTTAGCAGCCCTTTTATTTTTTGGAGCAATAATCTGCACAAACGGCTGTAACAAAGACGAAGACGAAACACCTGTTGATCCCGGTGAAAGCTCTACTGAATTACTAGTAAAGAAATTTGATGCAGCACCAACCATTGACGGAACTGTTGATGATATGTGGAAAACTGCTCAAAGACTGGTAGGAACTGCTGTAGTGCCTGATTTAGGTCCGAGAATGACTTATCTGAACAGTGATGGTGCCGGTGTTGAAGAAAATTTAGGACTGTTTGAGCCATACAGCGGCGAAGAAGAAAACTTCACACTTCGTAGCGGATACTTTGGTGACAAGATTTATTTCTTATTGGAGTGGGATGACGATAAAGACAGTAAAGATCGTCAGTCGTGGTATTTTGATAAAACGGATAAGTTGTGGAAACAAGAGCATAAATATGCCAATAATGCAAACGACAAATTTTACGAAGATAAGTTTGCTATTTTGTTCCCAATTGGTGATGTTACCGGTTTCAGTACTTCTACTTGTTATGCAACTTGCCACACTGCAAGCACTATTACCACAGCTAAAGACAAGCACACACGTCATTACCTGACAAAATCTACCGAGAAAGTAGATATGTGGCACTGGAAACGTGTTCGCGGAACATATGCCGATCAGGTTGACGATCAACAAATGGTTTATGACGATGCATCAAAAGGTTCAGGAGCCAACGGAAGAAAAGGCGATGAAGGCGATGCCGGATATTCAAGCAACAGCCAAACTTTAAACAATGGAACGGCTGATGTAAGTGTGCCAAAATACATTATTCCTAATAAAACTGATTACTACTGGATCAGCCAGGATGATATTGATAACGGTACTGCTAAAATGGTAACTGCGGTTGATGCAAACGGTGTTCTTACTTATGAAGGCGGTGGTACCATCGACCCAAATACAGAAAGCGGATACGAACAAGGCAGCGGCAATAAACGCTTCCCTAGTGTTACTACAAAAGCATTTACCCTTAGCCGTGCAGATATTAGCATAAAAGCTGTTCACACAGGTTCCGGTTGGGTATGCGAATTTACTCGTAAGTTAAATACCGGATACAGTGATGATGTAGTATTTGATATTACAAAAGAACTTCCTTTCGGTATGGCAATATTTAACAATGCTGCCATTGCACACGCTATTAAACCAAACTTATTAATGAAGTTTGAGCAGTAGTAAGTGAAATTGATGAATAGTTAATTTTGTGGCAGTTGCTTATGTACAAATAATTTGGGGTAACTGCCACTGTTGTATCCACAGTACATTATATGAATATAAATTTAAAACAATAACAATGAGTAAAACTGTCCGATATAAAATCATTATTTTATTAATGATAAGTATAGGTTCATATTCATGCGTATGGGAGCAAGTAGAACCTAGTACAGACGTACCTGAGAATGTAAGCTTTCAGAATGATTTAATACCTATGTTCAACCAAAATTGTAACACCACAGGTTGTCATGATTTGAATGGCACACCGCCGGATTTATCTCCTGCAAATACCTATACGGAAATTACCACAAAAGGGTGGATAGATGCCACAACGCCTGAAAACAGTATTTTATACAAAAGAATGATTGATACTAAAAGTCCTATGCCTCCTTGGGGTGTTTTGGATTACCCGAGCAAACAGGTTTTATCATGGATTAAAGAAGGAGCAAAAAATAATTAGTAAAGAAACTTAAAATCAAATGTTATGATAAAAAATAATTTAATCAGATATATATTTGTTATTCTGATATTATCGGTTGTTCAGATAAAATTGACAGCACAGGATGATTTGCTTGATATATTGGATAATGAAGTGGAGGAAGAAATTAATTATACTGCGTACACATTTAAAACTACCCGTATAATAAACGGACACTCCATTGAACAAATGAAAAAACGGCAGCTTGATTTCAGAGTTAATCACCGTTTTGGAGAACTAAGCAGTGGGGCTTATGAACTTTGGGGCTTAGACAATGCATTTATTAATTTTGCCTTTGAATATGGTATTACTGATTGGTTGATGGTGGGGGTACGCAGAGGTACATATCAAAAAACTTATGATGGCTCTTTAAAATTCAGAATTCTCAGACAATCAAAAGGTGCCAGGGTGATGCCTATTTCTCTGTCCTACTTTACCGATATGTCCATTAATACACTAAAAGTTACTGACCCGAATATTGAAGATAATTTTGCAAACAGACTCGCTTATGCTCATCAATTGTTAGTTGCCCGAAAATTCAGCGAAAAAATTTCATTACAGATAACTCCTTCGTTTGTTCACCGGAATCTGGTAAAAGTCGATGAGGAAAATGATGTATATGCAATAGGTATTGGGGGCAGGTATAAATTTGTACGACGGGTAGCTTTTACTTTTGAGTATTTTTATGCAAGCCATACTGCAGGAAACGACACTTATTACAATCCGCTGGCATTAGGCTTTGACATTGAAACAGGCGGACATATTTTCCAATTGTTCTTTACCAATTCTCGCCCGATGGTTGAAAAAGGTTATCTTACCGAAACAACCGGAAGTTGGCTGGATGGTGATATTTATTTCGGATTTAATATGTCCAGAGTATTTGCAATCAGGAAAAAATCTGAAAAGAAATAATTTATTAATCTTAAAATAGCAATGTTATGAAACTTAAATATATATTAACAGCATTATTTATTGGTATTCTGCTTAATTTGTCAGCACAAAAGTACATTACAAAAACAGGAACAATCGATATCTTCTCACAAACACCGCTTTTTACCATTGAAGGAGTTAATAAAAAAGTAGCAAGTATCCTCAATACCGAAACCGGTGAAGTGGTTGCCTCTACATTAGTTCGCTCCTTTAAGTTTGAAGAAGCGTTGGTAGAAGAGCATTTTAATGAAAATTACATGGAATCGCATAAATTTCCGAAAGCCGTTTTTAAGGGGAAAATTACTGATTACAAAAAGGTAAATTTCAGCAAAGACGGAAATTATGATATTATCATTGAAGGTAAACTTACGATTCACGGAGCAACAAATTACATTAAAGAGAATGGTACACTGAGCATTAAAAGCGGTAATATTTCGGCTAAAACAACTTTTCCGGTATCTTTAAAGGCTTATGGAATTAAGGTAGAACCGGCTTATAAAAAAGCAATTAAAGATGAAATCGAACTAAAAATTCATTTTGATTACAAACCATATAATAAATAATAAAATGAAAAAGAGCATAAAAATAATTCTGATTATTGTTGTAGTTGGTTTAGTATCGGGTTTATCAACCGTGTATTATGTTTTTAATAAACCGCATCGCAATGTAGAAGGAGAAGCTCCGGCTTATATAATGGATGCAGCTGCTTTGTACAATGAATACAGCAAAAATGAGACTACTGCAAATGAAAAATTTGGAGATAAGATAATTCAGGTTTCCGGAAAAATAGTTGAGCTCTCTAAAAACGGGTATGAAATATCTATCGTTTTAAACGATGAAATGGAAGGGGTTAACTGTATGCTGGATAGTATGACTATCGACCGGAACAAATCATTTATTGATAATTTAAAAACAGGTGACGATATTACCCTGAAAGGGAAATGCGACGGCTTTGATATGATCATGGGAGTAGTACTTACCCGATGTTTTATTATCAATCCGGAGTAAAATTACAGGTATTTTTATTCCTGACTAAGTTTATCAGGCATTTTTGATTATTTTCGCAGCGTCATTGTTTAAATAATCCGATATGTCTGATATTTTTTTTTCTGATGAATATTTTATGAAAGAGGCTTTAAAAGAAGCCCGGAAAGCTTTTGATGCCGATGAAATTCCGGTAGGTGCCATAATCGTTTCGGGAAACAAAATTATTGCCAAGGCACATAATCTTGCCGAGACCCTGAATGATGTAACAGCACATGCCGAAATGCAAGCAATAACGGCAGCAGCTGAATACCTTGGCGCCAAATACCTAAACGAATGTACTTTATATGTAACGTTAGAACCTTGCATGATGTGCGCCGGGGCATTAAACTGGTCGCAAATCGGGAAAATTGTTTACGGTGCCCATGATGAAAAAAGAGGCTACAATAAATACAAACCTCAATTACTGCATCCTAAAACAGAAATAGTTTCCGGAATTATGGCGCAAGAATGCGCATCAATACTGAAAGACTTTTTTGCAAGAAAAAGAAATAAATAAACTATTCAATAAAAATATCTTCCGGTATTTCAGGGATTACACTCCAAAAAATTGACAAATTTGAGGAATCATACTCTAATTACCTTATTGACAAACAAAACAATGATTTTACAAATAAAATATTCTGTAATAGTTTGTTATTTTGTTTAACGATTAGCAATATGAAAAGTTAGGCATTTTGAAACACAATCTTTTAATTTATTACTAATTCGTTCATATTTAGCACTATCTGCCTATTTTTTATATTGCGTGTTACCGCTTGGCATGTTTACTAATTCATAATTTGTACTTCTTCCACCACTTGCTTCTTTCTGTAAAATGTTTTTCTTTATCAAGTCTTGTATATCTCTTAAAGCTGTATCTTGAGAGCATTTATTTATTTTCGCCCATTTTGAAGAAGTCAACTTTCCGGTAAATCCATCAAGTAGTTTATTTATCATTTTTTGCTGTCTTTTATTAAGGATTGTAGTGGAATGTAGTTTCCAAAATTCTGCTTTATACAGTACCTTTGATAAAATATCTTCTGTTGCATTAATAGCATTAATTAAACAATTTAAAAACCATAATATCCATTCGGTAATATCCAAATGTCCTTTTTGTGTTTTTTCTAAAATGTTATAATACTCTTTACGTTCAACTCTAATTTGGGCAGACATACTATAAAACCGTTGAACACTTTTATCTGAACGTGCTAATAACATATCGGTAATGGCTCTTGCTATTCTTCCGTTCCCATCATCAAAAGGATGAATTGTTAAAAACCACAAATGTGCTATAGCCGCTTTTAACACTAAATCTAATTCATTTTCATTTTCAAACCAATAAAGAAAATTATCCATTTCTTGGGCAACAAGTTCGGGTTTGGGGGCTTCATAATGCACTTTCTCCTTTCCCATAGCTCCGGAAACTACTTGCATAGGATCTTTTCGCCAACCGGCAACGGTAATTTTATACATATTACTTCTTCCAGTTGGAAATAATGCAGCGTGCCAATCAAATAATCTGTCTGAAGTTAGTGGTGTTGCATATCGTTGAGTAGCATCTAACATCATTTCTACAACTCCTTCAACATTTCTTTCCGAATAAACAGAACCTGCAATATCAAGCCCCAATCTTCTTGCAATTGAAGAACGAACTTGTTCTCTTTCCAAAAATTCACCTTCTATTTCTGATGATTTTATTACATCTAAAGTCAATGTATCCAATACGGCTTCATTTTGTAAATCAAAACCGAGTGTTTCCATTTTTCCCAATAATCTGCCCTGAAGGTTTCTTGTTTCGCCAAGTTTCAGCAATACGCTCTTATTATCCCAAGTAAAGTAAGGCCAATTATCTTGTTCGTGTATGTAAACTTTTATTCTCCGCATAATTTGCGACAAATATAATAATTATTCTCCGCAAACAAAATATTCACAGTATATTTTTCGGGGTTTATATTTCTAATCTCCGCATTATACCGTCTTTTTTTGTTTAGCGGTAACAATGGACTATCCCTAATAATAAAACATAAAGCATTTTTTCTAAATTTGCGGCATCTGTTGTTTATAATGTGGTTGCTCCCGTAAATTTATAATCCCTTAATTCCGTAGGTCTTTTTACAAACATCTGAATTTTATAGTTTTAGACCTACGAGATTTCATCTAAATAGGTGCATAGATTTGATTGTAACCTACTTATAATTTGAAAAAAATCTCGTAGGTATTGCGGATTTAAGATAATCCATGCTTTTGTAAAACTTATTTCTAAAATTATTTTATCAAATATTTATTGATTTTTGTATTTTGCATCAAAAATGATTTAATCTCTTTTTTTGCATTTCGTAGTGCAGCATAAGTTAATAAAGTAGAGTAGTTTAAATGATAACTTTCTGTGAAATTATACAGTCAAGTTATTCAATAAAAATATCTTTTGGCATTTCAGGGATTACGTTTAAATCCGAAGCTGTTTCGTATAGTCTTTTTATGGCTTTTTTGCCTTTATCGCCCAGATCTAAGGAAAAATCGTTTACATAAAGTTTAATGTGTTTATACATCACTTCCTCATCCATTTCCTGTGCATATTGCTTAATAAAAGGCAGGGCAGCATTGGGATTTTCGTAAGCAAATTCCAAACTACGGCGTAAAACACGATTTACTTTTTGTTGCACTTCTTTTGATAGTTTCCGGTTTACCACAATTCCCCCCAAAGGAATGGGTAATTGCATTTTTGTTTCCCAAAATTCGCCCAAATCCATAATCTTTTTTAAACCTCTGTCGGCATAAGTAAAACGGTTTTCGTGAATAATTAAGCCGGCATCCATTTCGCCGGATAAAACTACTTCTTCAATATCTGAAAACAAATATTCTTTTTTATTTTTTGCATCGGGATAAGCTATGCTTAACAATAAATTAGCGGTGGTGTATCTGCCCGGAATAGCAATACGTACATCATTTACTTCATCAGGGTAAATTTTTTGTTTACTAATCAGTAAAGGACCGTTGTTATTGCCCAAAGCACTTCCCGAATTGAGCAGCAAATAATTATTTGCCACATAAGCATAGGCATGATAGCTAAGCTTTGTTATGTCTATTTCGTGTTCAAATGCCGCTTTATTTAATTCTTCAACATCAGCCAAAACCAAATCGAATTCAAGACCTTCGGTATCAATGCGCCCGTGCACCATGGCATCGAAAATAAAAGTATCGTTCGGGCAGGTTGAAAATCCTAATTTTAATTTCATATTAATTTATTGAAAATACTCCGCTTACACCAAAAATTAATGGATCAATAGTCGATTTAATATAGATAACATAATTTGTTCCTGTGGATAATACGGAAGAAGGAGTCCAAGAATAAGTGCCGTTACTAGGTATATCACTTACAATAGTTTCAATTAAGGCACCATTTTGCCATAACTCAATTGTTACATTCTCTTCAATATTATCTGTCCATTTAATTGTATAAGCAGTACCTTTTGCCAATGTTTCAGAATTAGCCGGTGCAGTAACATTTATCACAGCATTGTCCAGTATCTCAAAACTATCACTTATTTTATAAACTTCAGGATAATCGGTATAAGATATCTTAATACTATACCCTGTGCCCGGTTCGACCGTAATTGGTATATCCCATGGATAAGTTCCGCCATTAACAGGCTGACCATCCGCAATATCAGCAACAAAATTAGTCCCTTGATATAAATCAATATCCACTACATCTATATCATTACTTGTCCATGCAATTGAATATTCACGGCCTCTATTCCATCGAGATGTTGAGTTCGGTTCAGATATTTGATTAATTACCGGATTTGTAGCACGAAACCCTTTAAAATCATAATATTGATCGTATTTAACCCCCATTACTCGAACAACATAGTCATAACCTACGGTTAATTTTCCGTCATTGGGCAATGTAAAATTAATTGTATAAGTATATTGCCCTTCAACGCTAGAGACTTTTCCCACATCATAAAACATTTGTTTAATTTGAGTATCATATATTCCAACAACAAAAGAATCGATATTGCTGGATTGCCAACTAATTGTTTTAGATTTTTCCAAAGGCCAAAATTCACCATCTTGGGGTTCAATAACGGTAATTCCCCAATCATCAGGGAAAGGTCCCGGTTGGAAACTGATTTCATCTCCGTAATATTCTTGATTATCATTGGTAATGGCATAAGCCCTAACGTAATATGTATATCCTTGTACCAAATCATTTATTTGCGTATAAATATATTCTCCTGGTCTAAAGCCGTTTAAGGTTTGGATTTTAATATCGTTAACAGAAGGATTCGGATTTTGCGAATAACAATGTCCGATTTCCAGTACATCACCGGGGGCATCAATTATCAAACCACTTACTGTTGCCGAAGAGTAGGTTACATCAATAGCTTCTCCTGTTTGTAAAATCGGTATTTTTTTTATATCCAAAGGCTCGCAAGCAACAAAAAACAAAGCAAATAATATGCTGATACTTAAAGTACTTAAAACTAATTTTTTTATTGTTATTTAGTTTAAATATCATTATTTATTTTGAAAAATAAAATTCACCTTCAATAGATGAGTTTGTCCACGGAATTTGTTTTCCGCCGGACAGTTTTTTAACACTGGTTAAAACTTTCCTGAACACCATACCGATTTCCAAACCGGGTGTTTGAATGGCTTTTAGCAATTCTTGGGTGTAAAGTCCGTTTTCGCCGCTTCCATCCTGTGCAACAGAACCCGGTGCCGTAGCAAAGGCAATAATAGACCCACTACCCTGAGCATAAATTTGTGCCAAACCTCTGCTCATTGAACGGGATTCGCGCGTAAAGAAAGGATTATCGCGACAAGCATCTAAAATAACAATATTCATACGCGTTCCGGACGACTCCATATAAGCCAAAACCGTATTTACGTTAATGGCTTCGTCGGGCACATCATATTCTTCTTTGATATCGTTATTTACCGGCACCAGATAGTTATCGCCTTTTACCTGAATACCATGCCCCGCATAATAAAATAAGCCTACCCCTTTTTGCTGTTCCAGCCGGTCTGAGAAATCGCGCAAAGCTTGTTTCATTGATTTTTTATCGCCATCGAGAATTTCAATTACTTCAAAATTCAGTTTACGTAATGCTTCTGCCATTGCATGGGCATCATTACGCGGATTTTTTAAAGGGGCTGATTTATAATTGCTGTTTCCAATAACCAAAGCCAGCCGGTGTTCGTATTCCACATCGCTGTAAGTAATAACACGCTCTTCGGAACTTACTGAACTTTGTGTATTTTTTACTACAATTTTAACTTTATTATCTCCTTTTTGCAGGGTAATTTCTCTTTCCAAATAATTATTACATGTATTTGATTTAAGTAACTTAAATCCACGTGTGTTTTCTAACTTTTGACCGTTTACAAAAATATCAGCACTTACAATGGGTTTTGATGAAATAATACAAGCTTTTAGTGTATAAGTTCCTTCGTTAACCGTAGTTTTTTCCATTACCGGATAATACCAATTTACCGCCAAAGGAACATTTTTTGCCTTTACCTGTAAATCGAAAGTTTTTTTAGGCGAATCATAATTATTGGCTTCTTGGGCAATAAATTCAAATTTAGCCATTCCATCGTCAAGGCTTACACCACTTACCAGTTTAATTTCGGCGGTCTTACTTTCTTTAGGTGCAATATTACCAAGGTATGTATTAGGGCTAAAAGTTAGCGATTCGGTAACTCCCCCTGTTAGTTGAGTAAGAACACTTACTGCTTTAGCAGTACTTTTACCAAAATTACTTACCTCAACAATTAATTTGCAATTTTCTCCGGCATCAGCTATATTATTGCCATTTTCATCTATTAATCGAACTGTGCTAATCACTAATTTAGGTGCATTATTAATGTATATACTCTTTTTGCCGGAACTAATGGTAATACTTTTTTCTTGTGCCGATAACATACTACAACCGGCTAAGTAAAATATTGATATTAAATAGATTAATCTTCTCATGATTTTTTATTTATCAAAATTAAAAGCGATATTTAAAGGTAAAACCTACTGTTTTATTTTTAGGGTCGATACCGGTATAAAAAATTGTCTTTTTAGTGTAATTCAAAGCCACTGATTTATTTTTCTTTGCTACAAAGCCTGTCCAAATCATATTTAAAGCCCAAACACCAATAGCCGAGTAAGTAAACATTTGCGACTGTTTTTGAGCATCTAAGGCTTTATTATAAATATCACTTGCGTCTTCCGGTGTTTCAAAATGCCCTCCTAAATATTTGTTATAATTATCTTGAGCCAAATTATTATTAGTAATAGCACCCGCAGCAGCAAGATAAACAGGAACAGCCATTAACCAATGTAAGCCTTTGCCTTTTACTTTAGTAATTCCTAATCCGGGCACAATAGCCGAAAGCAGTAAGGCGCTGCCAACACTAATATCCGATTTAGAAAGTGCCATGCTTGCTTTTACTTCAACATAAATTTTATCATTTAAAATAACTCCATCAGCATTATAATCCCAAATAATTTTTTTATCAAGACCAGCTGTAATTCCTTCGCCATAATCGCCACTAAACGAGGAAGCATTAATTTTCATTCCGTTTGCCGTAGTAATTTCAGGCCAAACCTCAAAAGTTTGTTTCTTTTTAGCTTTGGTAATATCGTAGTGTATTACCAACTGATTATTTTCAATCACTAAATCGGTAATTTCAATATTTACATCTTGTGCTATACTCATAAAAGGATTAATGAAAATAAACAGTAGTAAAGTAAATGTTAAAAAAGATTTCATAAACAGGAATTTATATTAAAACATTAATTTAAATTTATATTCATCTCAAATATAACTCATCGGCAAGAATCTAAAAACTATTCAACAAGCATATTAGCCCGGTTCTAAGCTCAAATCCATTCAAAAAAAAAACATTTATACCAAACCCCGCCTAAATACTTTGTAAAAGTATCCCGATTTTCGGGACAAGTCCCCGAAAGTATTCGGGAGTAAACAATGCCGATAGACTTTTAGGTTTGCATTAAGAGCTTGTGTAATGCCGATGTTACATGAAAATAGTACAATAAATTGTACTATATTGAATGTTCAATCGGTACGAAGTAATAC